>NZ_QJRK01000051.1:0-52284 GCF_003205245.1 Pseudomonas sp. MB-090624
CCCCCCGGCCGTGCAATACATCGGCACCCGCGAACCTGGCCGGATCGATAACGACGCCACATGGCTGTAGCGGCTGCGCACCAGGTGGATGATTTCGTCCCCATCGCGGGTGCCAACCGACACATGCTCCTGGGTCTGCCGCGCCACCTGCTCGATGATTGGCCGCAGCATGCGCGGCAATTGCGCCGAGTCCACATAGGCCTGCCCAAGGCGCAAGGCCTTGGGCGTAAGCCAGTACTCACGGCTGTCGGTCTGGGCGAAGCCCTCATGCACCAAGGTCAACAAAAAACGCCGCGCAGCGCTGGGGGTGAGGCCTGACAGGCGGGCGGCTTGCGGCACACTGAGGCGCGGCTGCTCGGCACTGAACACCTGCATCAGTGCCAGGCCCTTTTGCAGGCCGGCGATAAGGTCGCGGGGATGAATGACGGGGGTGGGCATGCCTGACCTCAGTGCTGGAAGCTAATCGGGCCGATCAATGCGATAACCGGAGCATGGCTGCGATTATCGCATCAACTCGCCGCCAAGCGCATTGTTGTCTGCGTTTGACTACCTCAACCTTGGCGCCACAACAACGCCAATAATGAGGTCAGCATGATTCGTGGTTCCACTGAACTGGTCGCCATCGTCGGTGCCCCCATCGCCCAGGTGAAGTCCCCGGAAAACTTCAACACCTGGTTCGCCAACCACCACCGCGATGTCGCCATGCTGCCCATCGACTTGCACGGGGCAGCGCTGGACAGCTTTGTCGGTGCCCTGCGCGGTTGGCAAAACCTGCGCGGTTGCGTGGTCACGGTGCCGTACAAGCAGGCCCTGGCCAAGCGCCTGGATGCGCTGAGCGAACGCGCTGCGGCCTTGGGCTCGGTCAATGTGGTACGCCGCGAACGCGACGGCCGTTTGCTGGGTGACAACGTTGACGGCGCCGGCTTCCTCGGTGCTGCGCGCAAGCACGGCTTCGTGCCAACGGGCAAGCGTGCACTGGTGATCGGCTGTGGTGGCGTCGGCAGCGCCATCGCCTATGCCTTGGCCGAGGCCGGCATCGGCAGTATTACCCTCAGCGACCCCAGCAGCGAGCGCCTGGGCGCACTGTGCGACCTGCTTGGCACTGCCTTCCGCGGGCTCACGGTCCACACAGCGTTCAATGGGCTCGAAGGCTTCGACCTGCTGGCCAATGCCTCTCCGGTTGGAATGGGCAGCCGTGCCGAGTTGCCATTGCCCGCCGCCTTGCTGGCCACCTTGCTGCCCGAAACCCTGGTAGCCGACGTGGTCACTGCGCCCGAGATCACCCCGCTGCTCAACCGCGCCCGCCAGGTCGGCTGCAACATCCAGACAGGGCCGGAAATGGCCTTTGCCCAACTCGGCCATCTGGGCGCCTTCATGGGCGTGACGCCGCTGGAGATCTGAAGCCATGGCGACTCATGAAGCAGCTTCACATAGCTACGACCTGGTTGTGCTGGGCAGTGGCGCCGGCGGCTTTGCCACCGCCGCTACGGCCGCCTACCGCGGGCTGAAAGTGCTGGTGGTGGAGAAGGCCGGGCACTTCGGTGGCACTTCGGCCATTTCTGGCGGTGCCGTGTGGCTGTACGGCACCGACCAGGCGCGCGCGGCGGGGGCCGAAGACTCCCCCGAGGCCATGCGCACCTACCTCAAACACGTGATTGGTAACGGCTACGACGCAGCCCTGGCCGACGCCTTCATCGAGCAAGGTCACCAGGCGCTGCGCTGGCTGGAGCAACACACCGAATTGCGCTATTCCCTGCGCCCGCACTCGCCGGATTACTACCCGCACGCCCCCGGCGCCACCGAGTTTGGGCGCGCGCTGGAAATGGTCGAATACGATGGCAGGCGACTCGGCGCGCATTTCAACGCGCTGCAGATGCCACCGCCGGGCATGCTGCTGTTCGGCGGCATGATGGTCAACCGCGTGGACATCCAGCACTTTCTCAGCATGCGCCGCTCGCCCCGGTCACTGTGGCACTGCCTGAAGCTATTGGCCCGCTATGGGCGGGACAGGCTGCAGCACCCGCGCGGCACGCGGCTGACGACCGGCAACGCACTGGTTGCCCGGCTCGCCACCAGCGCCTTCGCCCATGGCACGCAACTGTGGTTGAACAGCGCCGCCGGGGAGCTGATCACCGAGTGCGGCAGGGTCACCGGCGTGGTGGTACAGCGTGACGGGCGCCGCGAACGGGTAATGGCCCGTGGCGGCGTGGTGTGCGCCATGGGTGGGTTCGCCGCTGGCGCGCTGGCCGCCAGCTACCGCCCAGCGCAAGCGGGCGGGCACCTGAGCATGTCACCGCCGAGCAACGACGGTGCCGCACTGCGCCTTGGCCAGGCAGTGGCCGCCGCGGTTGGCGACGGCCTGGCGGCGAACTTCTTCTGGGCACCGGTTTCCGAACTCCGCCATGCCGACGGTCGCCACGAACGTTTCCCGCACCTGGTGACCGACCGCGCCAAACCCGGCGTGATTGCGGTAGACGCCAGCGGCCGGCGCTTCGTCAACGAATCCGACTCGTATCACCATTTCGTGCAGACGATGTTCGCCAAAGGCATCAACAGTTGCTGGCTGGTCTGTGATGGCCAGGCGATGCACCGCTATGGCCTGGGCCTGGCGCGGCCCAGCCCCGTGAACAACCAGGCGCTGGTCGATGCCGGCTACCTGTACCGGGCGACCACAGCGCAAGCCCTGGCCCAGGCCATCGGCGTGGACCCGGAGGGGCTTGCCCGCACCCTCGAGCAGTTCAACCGTGATGCCGCCACGGGCACCGACCGTGCATTCGGCAAAGGCGGCAACAGCTACAACCGCTACATGGGCGACCCGCAGCACCAACCCAACCCCTGCCTGGCGCCGCTCACCCGCGCGCCGTTCTATGCCATCCGCCTCCACACCGGCGACCTCGGTTCGGCCTGCGGCCTGGTCACCAACACCGATGCCAATGTACTGAACCGCAACGGTCAGCCCATCGCCGGGTTGTACGCGGTTGGCAACGACATGAACTCACTGATGAAAGGCACCTACCCCGGGCCCGGCATCACCCTGGGCCCTGCCCTGACGTTCGGCTGGCTCGCTGCCAACCACATCGCTGCGCGCCTTCAGGCGCCCACCACCCCCACGGAGACCCCAGCATGTACTACGAACTGAGAACCTACACCCTCGACCCCCTGAAAATGGCCGACTGGCTCGCGCTGTACCAGAGCCACGCGCTGGAGGTGCAAAGCGAACATTTGGGCAACCTGGTGGGCTTTTTCACCAGCGAGTTCGGCGACGTCAACCAGGTGGTGCATATCTGGGGCTATAGCAGCCTGGACGAGCGCATGGCGCGCAGGGCGGCCATGGCGGCGGACCCACGCTGGGCGGAATTCTCGCGGCGCAACCGGGAGCTGGGGGCAGTCGTGCGCCTGCACTCACGGCTGATGCGGCCCACCGGTTTTTCGCCCTTGCAGTAAACCCTGCACACCCCTTTTCACCGCCCTTACGGAACCACGCCATGCAACCTCTGCAATGCGACGTATTGGTCATCGGCGCTGGTGCCGCGGGCCTGGCGGCCGCCGTGACTGCGGCACACCATGGCCAGCAGGTAATCATCGCCGAAAAGGCCACCCACCTGGGTGGCACCAGCGCCTGGTCGGGCGGCTGGCTGTGGATACCCCGCAACCCGCTGGCTGTTGCCGAGGGCATCGTCGAGACGGGCGACGCCCCGGAGCGCTACCTGCGCGCGCAAACCCATGTCAGTGAACTGGATGCGCGCCAACAGGCGTTTCTGCACCACGGCCCGGACATGGTGGCGTTTTTCCAGCGGCACACTGCCGTGCAGTTTCAAAGCGGCAGCCGCATGCCCGACATGCACGCAGGTGACGGCAGTGCGCACGGCGGCCGCTCGCTGTGCGCACTGCCCTACGACGGGCGCCGGCTGGGGCCTTGGCTGCACAAGCTGCGCCCGCCGCTGGACATCGTCAGCCTGGCCGGCATGGGCATTGCCGGGGGCGCCGACATGGCCGCCTTCTTCAACGCCACCCGCTCGCCCAAGGCGGCCATGCATGTCGGCAGGCGGCTGCTGCGCCATGGCCGCGATCTGCTGCTGCACCGTCGCGGCCAGCAGCTGGTCAATGGCAACGCGCTGGTGGCACGCCTGCTGCGCAGTGCGCTCGATCTGGGCGTGACCGTGCTGACCGGCAAGGCGGCCACGCGCCTGCTGGGCTCAGGCCGGGTCGGCGGCGCACAGTTTGCCGACGGCCAGGTGATTCATGCGCGCCGTGGCGTGGTGCTGGCTTGCGGGGGCTTCCCGCATGATCGTCAGCGTATTGCGCAACTGGTGCCGCATGCGCCGCAAGGTCACCAGCATTATTCTGCCGCGCCCCGGGAAAACACCGGGGACGGCCTGCGCCTGGGCGAACAGGCCGGTGGCCAGGTACATAGCTGCGGTGCCCATGCCGGGGCTTGGGCACCCGTGTCGCAGGTGCCACGCCGCGATGGCAGTCATGGCCACTTTCCACACCTGGTCGACCGCGCCAAACCCGGTTTCATTGCGGTACGCAGCGATGGCCGGCGCTTCGCCAACGAGGCCGATTGCTACCACGACTTCATGAATGCATTGTTCGCCGCCACGCCGCAGGGCGAGCCGGCGCAGGCCTGGCTGATCTGCGACCATGCCGCGCAACGGCGCTATGGCATTGGCTGGGCCAAACCCTTTCCGTTCCCCACCCGCATCTACCAACGCTGTGGCTACTTGCACAAGGGCGACAGCCTGGCCCAACTGGCGCAGCGCTGTGGCATCGATGCGGCGCAGTTGCAGTGCACGGTGGCGGCGTTTAACCAGCATGCGGCCCAGGGCCTGGACCCCGTTTACGGCCGCGGCGCGTCAGCCTATAACCGCGCCCAAGGGGAACCGTTGCACGGGCCCAACCCCTCGCTACGGCCCCTGCTGAACGGGCCGTTCTACGCGGTCAGGCTGTTGCCCGGCAGCCTTGGCACTTTTGCCGGTCTGGCGACAGACGCGGCGGCCCGGGTGCTGAACGAGCAGGCGCAGCCTATTCCCGGGCTGTATGCGGTGGGCAACGATATGCACAGCGTGATGGGCGGGCACTACCCGAGCGGCGGTATTACCCTGGGGCCGGGCATGACCTTTGGCTATATCGCTGGCATGGCGTTGAGCAGTTCCTAGTGTCCGCTATCGAAACTACGCTTTCTTTTGGCACACGGCCTGGATGTTCAGTTACGCACTACCTTGTGTGTCAAAGGTCGGCGAGATCGTTGCACGCGCTGCTCTGTGGCAGCATTCGGATATCCACGCGCCGATTCTCAGCGCGCCCAAGCCGGGTAGCATTGCTACTGACTGGCTGGCTGGCGGCAACACCTTGCACAGCGAAGCAACTGTCCGGGATGTTTCCCATGCGCTGCATCCAGTCGCGCACGGCCAAGGCACGGGCTCTGGACAGGTCGAGGTTTCTGGCCGCATCACCCCGTGCGTCCGCGTGCCCGGAGATCACGATCAGCCAACCCGGTTGAGCCTTGATACCCACCAGTGCATTGATCAGCGCTTTGGTAGAACCTGGTTTCAGTTCGGCACTGCCCGGCTCGAACAGGTTCAGGCTATCGAGTTGGATCGGCTCAGGCATGGGGGCGTTTTTGATTTGCCTGGATGCCCATTCTTGCCAGCCTAACCATCCCGCAAAAACGCAGGAGACCGACAGTACCAGCAGCCACGGCAATACCGCGCGCTTCTGCACCACAGGCTCGACCACAAAACTGTAGGCCGGTGGTGCTGAGACCACTGCGGCGATCTGTGGGCTAAGCGCTGGCGTAGCGGGTGACCCCCATGGTTGCAACGCAAGCGGCATCGGCACGTCGCGGCCTCCCGACATGCGCTGCATCACGCTGCTGACCTGCTGTCGGAACACCTTCAGCGAGGCCAAGGGGGCGTGGCCAAGCTGCTCCAGGCGACGCTCCAGCCGCCCCAGTTCAGTAATCAGTTCCCCCAGCGTCACCAGGCTCGCTCCGCCCCACTCCAGCATTCGGACCAAAGGATGCAAACGGGCAAACAACCAGGCGATGAGATCGATACGGGATGAAGCTTGCAACGGCCACAAGCGCGGCCACGCGTCCGTAAGTGTACAGAGCAGTGCCACGCCCTCGGTCAAACCCGCGAGCCCTGCACGGTAACTACGCGCCAGGATGAAGGACACTGCCGTCTGCAACTCCACCCCGTTCCGCTCGAAGAGCCTCAAGCACAATGCTTCGACTTTTGCCCAGTCGACATCAGGGCACGCGGGGTGATCAAGCTTGGCCAGCTCGCCGCGCAACACCTTGAACTCATCAAAACTGCCTGGGTCGTCTCCCAGGCGAATCCGCATTTCAAAAAGCGCCGTCATCTGGCCCCCTTGTCTGTAGGTCTATGGCTTGGTGAGATAGCCTTCCCGCTTCAGGTGACGCACGACCACCCTTCCATCTGGCGCAAGCGTGGCCCCGAAGGCAACCCGGCCACCGCCGTTGATGCGAACTTCGAGTGCGTATTCCAGGTGGCCCGGCCGTCGCTGCGCTAGCAGCTGGATGCGGACTTCTGCAAGCCGCGGCTCATATCTGCGCAAGGTGCTCACGATGTCATTCATCAAGCCATGGGCCGAGGCAGGCAACCCTTGTAAAACCGTGCCCATATCCGGTAAGCCATATTCCGGCAGATGGGCGAGGGTTCCGGCGCGGCTGTTCAGAATGCGCTGGAGATTGTCCAGAACCGAGAGCGTCAGTTGGTCATCCTCACTGACCCGCTGCAGTTCCAGCTCGCCGCTGTAATGTTGCAGCAGCGTTTCGTAAAGCGAAGGGCCTGGCTCGGTCATGTGCTCAGCCCTCGGCGCGCGGGCGCAACTTCAAGCGGTTGTCGCCCAGTTCAATGACCCTGGGCTGGTCCGGGGCGAGGTCATCACGCTGCAAGGTCAGGCGCCACGCGTCTTGCTCCAGGTCCGGGTTTCGGAACAAGGCAACAACGGCAATGTACCGAGACTCACTGTGCAAAGGCGTGCTGAGCTGAGCCGCTTCACCAGGTTTGACCACTACAGCCTTTTCGTTCAACAAGTCACTACCCAGCACACGCCCGCCGTGGCTGACAAGATCGTCGTAGGCGGCCCGGTCCAGTGCCTTGTGATCACGCAGTTGGTAGACCCGTATCAGCACCGGAACGGACAACCCGCTCATCTCGGTGCTGTCAGTATTCATTGCTGCCCGCCCCGTGAAATCCAGATGCAGTGTTTTGACTTGCTTGTAGAAGATCGCATGGGCGGTGGAGGCTGTGCCGTCAACGACCTTCTGGGTGAGGCCGCAGCCGCCCAGCAGTATCGCCAACGCCACGGCCGTGAAGCGTTTAGAAGTGGTACGCCACATGCGCTACCTCCCTGTTGCAAGGGTGCAGTTTCAGGCCTTGATAACGACCCAGATTGATGGTGATGGTGTGGGCCGTAGCTTCTTCGCCTGCCGGCAAACCCAGCACTGCAGTCATTCCCAGCCTCACTTGCGTATGGCCAAGCACCGGTACGGGTAACAGACGCAGCGCAATGGAAAGCTGTAGCCTGGCCGTGCAGCGCCACCCGAGGTACACCTCCAGCAGTACTTGCATGTCCAGCAGCAGCTGGCCACCAGGCAGCCACTCGCGCGCCTCATCCGGGTCATTGGTGTGCAGCAAGAGGCGCAACTGGCTGTTCGCATCAAGCCCGACAGTGCCTAGCGGCAAGCCTTGGGAGAGACTGACCGGGCTATCCTTTGCCAGGCTGGCTGGCCGCCCAACTACCACACGTTGCGGCCAATGGCCGGTGACATGTGCCTGGGTACCTGGAGCCAGCAGCTTGACCAGCGCTGAAATGCCCTCGGCGTTGCGGGTGGGCAAGCGCATAACGCTGAGCAGCGCCAGGAAGCGTGACATGGGCGTGGCAATACGCTCGGCCGTACCCGGTATGCCGAGCCCGATCAAACCCAACAGGCATTGCGAGGTGGTATCGCCCCCGCCCGCCTGAAATGTGGCGGGGTACGAGTATTTACGCCAGATCCGGTAGAACTGGGTGAATACCCGATGGTTGAAGATGTCGAGAAACGCCTCAACGGCTTCGTGGCCTTCACGGCGCTGGGCGATGTCGTCCAGGTAGGCTGTTGGCAGCGGCGAATCGACACCGTACAAACCCAGCAGCCGCGTTCGTATCGTGATAGGTCGTTCGGGGCAGGTGGCGTCAGACTCAATGGCCTTCAGCTCACCTGCGGGAAACCCCATCCCCGGATCAGGCCGAAAGCGTACCCCGTCATCACCTGGATGGGCGGTGCTGCCTAACGGCGGGTGATCAGCCAGTACCTGCTCCAGTAGCTGGCACACGCGATACACATTGGCCGAGGCAACCTGCCCCTGCAGCACCTGCAAAAGCCCTGCTGCTTTCAGCCGGGAATACGCTGACTGTGATGTTCGCTCCATCGCAGGCACCTCCCCGTAGGTTGCAGGATCAAGGTCAATTGCGTGCACAAGTGAATATCGGCATACAGGGCGAAGAAGCGGCTGAGCATTTCACCGAACAGGCAAATGTCCCCCTCCCCGGAAAAGCCATTGCTGTCGAGCGTCACTTCGATATCCACGCCGCGCAGCAGAAAGCCTTTTTCGAACCGCTGGATAAGGTGATGCCTGACCTCAACGATGGCCTCCAGGCGACGGCGATTGGTTTCGCTACCCGTCCACTCATACAAGGCCAGCGTGCCGCGCAGCACTTCGGCACTGTTGAGCATGGGCAGGAAGTTCGAGCCCAGATGGCTCAGCACTCGCCAGTGGAAACGGTCACGATTCGGCGGGTAGCTCGGCAGCGTGGGTGAGGTCAGGTTGCGCACCTGCAGCCCGGCCTGGGTGGACTGTGCGGTAGCGTCGAGCAACGTACTGCGCAGCGCCTTGCGCGGCAGTTGGCCATTGGTCCCGGTAAGGCGCAGTGACAGGCTGTTGCGCTGGAGCAGCACGTCCTTGTCAAAGCCTTCCCCGCCCAGGATCAGCCAGGTGTCATGCAGGCCATTGGCGCCCTGCCTGAGCCGGGTATGAAAATACCGCTCCGGCGCTTCATCGCGGAGCATGCCACCCTTGTGGCGAAAGCTGCTGAAAGGCACATAGTCGTGCCGGACACTGTTCTTCGAACCGGACACCCTGTCCACGGAATAGATTTCCGTGTGCCCGTCCTGCAGCCGCATCGGGCGAAGCAAGTACTCGTTTTGCAGCGGGTCCAGGTTGAGTGGGTCGGCTTCCAGTGGAAACAGGTTGATCACTGGCACCGCGTGCAAGCGAATGTGATCCTGATTGGGGATGAAGGCATGCGACCACGCTTCATCAAGCACCACTTCCAGTTCGAACCACGGGGCCTGCGCGGGTATCGCTAGCGACTCAAGCCCGCACAGTGTGACGAACATGAACTTCTCACGGAAGGTAAAGTACTCAAGCAACAGTTGATAGCCGCTGAAGGCACTGTCGCCTTTGGGCCAAAGACAGTCATCGTCGGCGAAGCCCTTGGGCTTGAAATGACCTTCCATTAGCTGGCGCTCTGCCTCGCCCGGTATTCGCACGTACAGTGCCTTTACCTTCAAGGTCAGTGCTTGATGCAGTGCGCTGGCCAACGCTGCATCAGCATTCAAGTACAACGGTAGTCGGGACAGATCCAGCCGATTCCAGTCGGCCAGGTCCCCACGGACAAAACGCAGGCGCAGCACTGCGCGCCCGTCGGGTTCATTATCTAGACGTACGGCGCCCAGCTGGAGCGGTTGTAGTGTCAGAGCCTGTGTTGTGGAATAGCGGCAGCGGGTACGTTGTGGCCCCACTGGCTGAGACAGCACCTCAAAGCCCCTGGCAAGGGTTTCGCTGCTTTTCATCTGGCTCACATCTGGCATCAGTTCAACGATGGCCAGCGAGGGTATGGTGCGCAGGTAGTGTGGCCACAGCAGGCTGACCAGCCCCTCGGTCAGTTCGGGCAAATCGTCGTCCAGTTTTTCACGCAGGCGCCCCATGAGAAACGCGAAGCCCTCGAACAGGCGCTCCACATAGGGGTCTTGCGCGCCGGGTTTGTCCAGGTTCAGCTGCGCGGCACGGTCCGGGAACGCCTGGGCGAACTCTTTACCCGCTTCGCGCAAGTAGCGCATCTCGGCATCGAAGTAGCGCAGGGTTGGGTTGTCCTTATTCAAAAAAGGGTCCTGATCAATGTGAGTTAGCTGCACAGCACCGCAGCACGTACAGGGTCAATGGCGACCAACGTCGCCAGCTGCCGCTCCATCCGCCGTGCCAGGGCCGGCCGGTCGGCATCGTTGCGCTGGGCCTTCAAACGCAGCAGTTTGAGCAAACGCGCCTTTACCTCGAAGATCAGCTCGGGCTCCCAGTCGGTCAATGCGTGGTGGTGCGCGGTGGTATCCAGCTCCGTGAACAAATGAATCGCCAGTTCGGCCTTGCCGTATTGCTCGGCCACCCGCGCCATCAGCAGGCGCAGCAACCAGCGCTGGCGCCCGGCCTGCGTATCCGGCCGGTTTGCCAGCCAGGCCAGCGCCTGCTCGACACCCTCAGCATCGGCTTGCGCCAGCGCCTCGGGTTCCAGTGCAAGGATGTCGCAACTGGCCATGGGGGTTGCCGAGGCTGCAGCAGGCAGCCATTGCGCGCCGCGGCTGTCGCTGACGTGCTGGTTGATCCATTCGCGTGTGGTTTCATCTGCGAAGGCCGAGCCATCGCGCCAATACAGCGTTTCTAGCCCGGGCAAGCGCTGCAGCAGCGTGTTCAGGTCATGTTTGATGACGGCTGCCCAGCTACTGTGCGGGTGCGGAGATTTGTTCAAGGCCTGGTGCAGATACCATTGCAGGTCCAGCCAGAAGTGGTTGACGCCCTCGGCGTACATGCGCTCGGCCTGGTCGATCAATTCGCTCCAGCGTTGCTGCACGTGCAAGCGCTTGAGCTGGACACGGTATTCACCACGTGGGGGCGCCAGGCGGGTTATGCCCTGTGCGTCTTGCGGCGGGACTTGGTGCACGGTGTCCCAGCGCAAGCTCTTCATCAGCCGGTGGGCCGCCAGCCAGCCTTCGGGTTGCTCGCGCAGGTAGGTCGCTAACTGCCGCCCGCTGTCCAGCAAGTCTCGCCCGGACTTGATCAACGACGAACTCGGGCGGGTGGCCGAATGAGTTGGCGCAGATTCACTACTGGTTTGCGGAACGATCGCATCCACACCACCCGCCACTGCCAGGCGAGCGGACAGCGCGGTGTACAGTCCGTCCAGGCATGGTCGTTGGTCTTCTGGCCAAGCGCTGAAGGCCTGCTCCAGCCACACTAGCGCCGCCACGGTGCGCTGGGCCTCGGCCTTGACCACCTGGGGGTACAACGACAGACTGGCCAGCACCCGGTTGCCGGCCAGCCACTCCAAGGCCATTTTTCGGCTGTTGGGGCGCGCCGGCAGGATGTCCGCAGAATACCGCTCCAGCAACGCAGCCAGCAGGCTCAAGCCGTCTGCCAGCCCGGGCTCCCCATCGGTGTGCAGGCGGGCCCACAGGTAATACGTCGCTACGCGCAAGTCTTTGCAGGCATGTTGCAGCAACCGTTGCCCAAGCTGTGCGACCAACTCTACATCTGCGCCGGACAGCCGGTTGACCTCTTCGCGCATGCGTTGGAAATCGTCGTCATAACCGGGGTCTTCACCCACGGGCGTATCAACGCTGATGGGGGACAGCCAGGCTTCCCAGCATTGGCTGTGTTCACGGGCCAAGGCGAGTGCATCGCGATCCGGGAGGCAACTCGCGACCAGGCTGCTTAGGCTCATTGCGGGCCTCCGTTATGCGCGAAGCGCGCATCACCCACGAGGAAGATGTCCCTGGGCAGACGGAAGCCGCGCAACTTAAGCAAGGTCAGCGGGCCGTCAGCCAGCTCGGTGCGTAGGTGCCAGGTCAGGCCCAGGCCGTCCGGCGCGCTCAGTACCACCCGAAAGCGGCTGTCGCCGTCATCCAGCGGGGTGACGGTGGCCTCTTCCAGCAGGCGTATCAAACCCCAGGTGCCCTGGTAGTCCGCATACAACCGTTCGCCGCCATGGATACCGGTCCAGGTCAGGCTGATGCCGGGGTGGTCACCCTGCCCTGGCCAGCTAAAGCGCTGCCAGCGCTCACGCTGGTTGAAGTAATGATGCTGCTCGCCGTTGAGCACGAAGCGGGTTTGCACCACGTCCTGCACGGGTTTGCCGCGCAGCTCGAAGCTCATGCCCATGCCACCGTCGGTATAGAGCACGTCCGCCAGTTGGCTGAGGTGGTTGATTGCTTCCAGAAAGGCAGGGTTGAAACGCAGGCCCTGGCTTTGGCGAGGATCGATCACCCAGCGGCTCCCCTCTTTGCGCACCAGGCCATTGAGTTGCTGGTGCAGGAATTGCTCGATGCGCCCGGAGTCGGCCCGAATCATCTGCCCGAGCATGGGCAGGGATGCATCACTGCTGGAGGCGGCAAAGGGGTAACGGTTGTCAAAGGCGCCATGCCACTCATCGACGATGGCGCGCTGCCAATCCCGGTTCAGGCCAGCAGAAGACGGCTGCAGGATCTGCTGCCAGGCCTGCGTCAACGGCTGCACAAATAGCGCATGGGCTACAGGGCCCCACTCGGCGCCCAAGCTCGCGGCAATCAGGCTTCCGTAGGCCTGCGCATCGGTCAGGTCGACGCCCTTGCCTTGAAATACGGTTTGCGCCAGCACTTGCGTCATGGCCTGCGGGTCTGGGGCGTTGGTGATCTGCTGAAGCTTCAGTCGCACGCTGGTGACGCGGGTGAGGAAGGCTTGCAGGCTCAAGTGGTCACTGCTGGCTCGGCCTTCGGGGGCTTTGCCCAGTAACGCCATCAGCGGACCGAAGGTACTGTCGAGTGGACCGCTGGGCGCTTGAGCCAGCTGGTCGACCATCGGCGGTGCTTTCTGCCCGACCAGCTTCTGCGCCGATTCGATCAGCGAGTCGGCCAGGGCCTGGCCACGGACACCCGCCTGGCCTTGGTAACTCAGAGTGTTCATCAGGGCGATCAGGGGCGACTGGCGGGCATCGCTCATCAGCGTCAATTGGGCGGTCACATCATGCAGGCTTGTGCTCTGCTGCCAACGCAGGCTGTTGAGAAAGGCCAGCCAGGCACTGCTGTAGTCCCGGAAATAGCGTGCGGTCAGCCGCGCTTTCAGTTGCTCAGGGCTCAGTTCATCCGCGACATCACCCACGTTGTCGCTCAATACCCAGTCGATTTCTTCACGCCGTGCATTGGCCGCGTCGTCAATAGCCATGCGGACCTGGCCCTCCCAGGCTTCGCGGGTGAACGCGCCGGGGACTTGCGCGCGGCTGGTGAACAGGGAGGTCGCGTCCGTGTCACCGACCATCTGCTGCAAGCCCATTGGGGCATAGTGATTAGCGGCGGTGTCGAGGACGTGTTGGTGCAGCGTGGCTTCGGCGTTGCGCTGCCCGAGTTCGGCGAGCAGTAACTGACGGACTTGGCCGATCAACCTGGGGTTGGCCTTGATCGCCCACTCCGGGTGGTTGGGTAGGTGCTCGGCGTAGAACCGCCACATGGCTGGCTGGTTTGCGCCCACAGTGTCGACCAGGAAGTCTGCATCGGCCTTTTCCGGGCGGGCCAACATCAGGTAGGCCTTAAGCTGGGCATAGGCTTGCTGCGCTCGCTTGGCACGTGCCGCGCTACCTGGTGCAAGCTTAACCAGTGCGGTGAGTTGTCTCTCCAGCTCGAACGTGGCCGGATCACGAAGCAGGCGGTTATTGGCTTCGACATACAGCGGCCACACCGCCTCACGCAAGTCATCGGAGCGGTTCAGGCCAAAGCGTTGGTACCAGGGGGCGCCGTGTTCGCTGCGGTAGCTCAGGCGGGACAGTTCCCGTACCAGCTCGGCCAGGGCGTGCGAAGGGTCACTGCCGGTTTGGGTATGTTGTAGCGTCCGGTACGCAGCTTCCACTCGGCTGACTTCGACACGGTTGCTGGTGAATGAAACCAACAAACCAATGCCCCAAATGGAAGCTAGGCCCAGCACAGAAACGTATGCGACTCTGACTGGGTGCCAGCCTAAACGTCGGGTACGGGCAGAACGGTCATTGAGGATTCCTGACCAGGCAGGATCCCCAGGCCAGTGATGTTCTATTGCCGACGCCGGTTCCGGCCTCTGAGCGGGCAAGCTGAACCACACCCCACGAATCTGGATGCCCGGCGTGGCTCTTCCCGAGAGGGATTCAATCAAGCGATACCATCGACCAGCACCCTCAACCTGCAGGTCACGAGCGAGCCGCAGAAGAAAGTCGTGAGCTATCTGGCCCTCAATCTGCGCCAGCCCCTGCTCGCGCAGCGGCTGTTGCAAGTTATCCAGGCACTCAACCAATTGGGCTGCGGTGAACGGCGATGGTAATTGGCAGCCCACCGCCCGCACGTCACGGGCTGGCTGTGCCCAGTCGCTGTTGCAGACCTGCCACACATGAAGGGATACCTTCCAGCCCAATAGCCGCGCCAGCCCCTGTAACCAGTTGAAAGTGCCGCCAATAGATGCGCTATCGCTGCATTGAGCATTGTTCACCACCCAGATGGTGCCATGTAGCTCACCTCTGCGGACTAACGAGCACCATTGTTCTATCAAGGCTTTATCCAGGGTGGCTTGTACACTTCCCCCCCAGAGCAGAACAGCATCCTTTCCCATCAGCCACAGCTGGCGTGTCAAGCCGGGGGCGACCGCTTCGACTTCGGTTGGCTCACCAACGACGACATAGAACCGGACTCGTCGCCGCCAGAACTGACCATGGTGCTGCCGCAAATGCGTCTGGATTTGGGCATTCACATCCGGCAATCCGGCCTCGACCTCCAGATCAGTCGGTTGTCCCCTAGGGTGATGCACAAGCCCCCGGATCCCGTGCAACACTCCCCGCCATACGAGTACCGATGTTACGAAAAGCAGTCCCCAAAAAATCAGCCCCTTGAAGAGCAGGTCCAAGAGTGAAGTCCGACTGCTCGGCTGCCCTGCCCATAACCACCAGGCCGCCCCACAGACGGTGACCAATACAGCCATCATTACAGCGAGTAAAAATACCGTTCGCCAAGCAGATACTTTTTGTGATTCAGCTACCTGATTCATGGGGCCGCACAATTCCAAGGGTCAAGGTGAAATGAGGGTCTGAAGCCAGCCATGAGCAGGGCACGCCATGCTGCTTGACGTACCAAGCGGCGAGGGTCTGCACGACCATTGCTTCAAGTTGGTTCAACGCACCAAAATTGGCGTCCTGAACGTTGGTCTTGGCATTCCAGCCGATTGTGGCCAGCCCAGGTACGTCAGACTGAGAGAACAACATGCAGATCTGCGCCGGAGCCTCCAGCAGGCTTTGCTCAACGGCCCGTTGGGCAACGGTCGCTAGGTCATCGTCTGCCTGCGAGAACCACTCGCCACGAGAAAAGGACACGTCTCCTTCAGTGCCGAGTAGCCATAGCACTGCCGCCTCGCCTGCCGGCAAAGAACTTGCACGATCAGGCGAGGAACTCTGACAAGCGGCACAGAGAACACGCGCACCATCAGGAACCCCTTGCAACTGATCGATGATCGCGTCAAGGCTAAGAATCCCATCCCATGTCTGAGGATATTCAGGCAGGTGCACGTCAGGACAGCACTGCGCCATCTGTTCGACGAATGCACGCCAGGCTGCCTGCGAGCCATGCCAATAGCAGCTTGATGGGGTCAAGCCCTGATCGGTGCCACGCTGTGCTCCCCACTTCAGTGCGAGCAATGTTGCCAGTTCTTGCTCGCGCTGCTTCGCGTCGCGTCCAAACACCTGGAGCAAACGAAGCGCCAAGCCTTCACCCGTCTCCCGTGCCACGGGTGGCTGTTTCGCATGGTCCAGCAAGCCGTCCAGATCCTCCGGGCAACCGCACGAAGCACTCAGCAGAACCGACTCGACCAGCGCCGCTTTCTGACGATGCTGTACCCACCATGCCTGCTGTTCCCGCTCCACGGCTTCGCCATAGCACTGGGCGTTGTGGCGGTTGAAGCGGAAATAGAGCACATGAATCAAGAATGCCAGTAACCCGGCGAGCAACATGCCCCCCATCGTAAAGGCGGCAAGGTGCGGTGCAACCTGGGAAGGAGGCAGGACACTTTCAACGCCGAGCAATGCCAACAACCCGACTGCCCCTGCAAACCAGCGCGAATAGCGAGGCTCACGCGCCAATGGATAGGGTGCAAACACCGGCAACCTCTTCATGAAGCAGCCAAGGTATCGGGCAAGGAACTGACCAGGCTACATCCGCAAGCACAGCGGTGAGCGTGCAGTGCCACCGGGCAACCATCGATCTCGATCAGATCACTGCCTTCGGCAATCACCGTCAGCCCATGCAGGTTGCAGCGCACAGCGTCCCCCTTGCAGGCAATCGGCTGGTCTTCACACAGATAGTGCCCTTCGAGCACCTCACCGCCTGCCTCACGCAAGCCGTCACCCTTTCTAATGAACGCGTGCATCACTGGTGCTCCTTCTGGTCAGTGCTTTTGGCAGGACATGACTGCGGCTCCGGCAATTGCAGCGGGGTCTTGATCGGGTACTCAGGGCTGCCGTAGGCGTAACAGGAGGTAGTGACCTGAATCTCTTCGCAAGGCAGAAAATGCACTGTGATGCCGCAGACTTTCTGATTGGTGTAGTCAGGTACAGGGACAAGTTTCTGATGACTGCGCTTTTGTGCCTCGATTTGTTGTAACCAAGCGTCATACTTCGCCTCATCCGCAAATCCAGGAAATCCTTTTGTGCCTCCTACTCCGGTTTCCCAATCGACCCGTACCGTCATCCCTGGCCGCCACTGCGACGGAACGGTGTAGCAGCACCCTCCACCGCCGCCTTGATACGGCCCAATAATGTCAACGGCTGAACGGCCATCGACGCTGAACCGGTTGATTGCCCAATGGGTGTGGTTGACCCCATAAATGCTGCTCGCACTGACTACCGTAACGCTCACGAACATCGCCACAGTGCCGAGGGCAATGTCCAATACACGGCGCCGCATGAGCTTGCCAGCACGGTTTACTTTGACTTGCTGCCCCCCCCTGTCAGCCCAGCCCATTGCTCACCTCACTCACCTTAGCGTAATGGGCATCCCAGACTGCAGAGATGCGTTGTTGGGTCCGAGCCCTTTGCTGGGCGAGCTTCTCTGGCATTTTCCGGTTATGCCTAGAGGCCTCAGCGATGCTAGATGTCGGTGCCGGCTCCCCTTCAGGTCTGACTATCAATGCAAGGTCCCGTCGATCAGCTTCCCCGAAAAACACCATGCGTTCGTTGAAGTAACTGCCCCAGGGTTCACGTCCTGCCGACAAACTCACACCCAAATAGCGATTGTTGAGCAAGGCGTGAAGAAACCAGGCACGCGAGTCATGTACTTGGTCATCGAACAGGGCCCGCAAAAGTCCTTCGGGCTTCTGACCATTAAGGTGCTCTTCAACATTACCGCGAGAGTGCTCTGTAGAATGGTTGCGCTCACCCGGCGGTGGCGGGAAGAGCTGACTGACTTTTTCACGCCCTGCTGCCTTGAGGCGTTCTCGCTCGGCCCGGGTTTCGGCACTGTTGTGGTAAGTCAACCGTGCGATGGGGCTCACTTGCTTCGCTACGCTCAAAAACACCAGGTAGGGGTCCCTATCAAGGTTTCGATAGATTTTTCCAAACTCTTCAGCGGCTTCGCGCAATTGAGTTTGCGCTCTATCGGGATCGAAATCGGGAATGCCAGGTTCCAACGGCATACTTGGAGCGCCTTTACGCTCGCGGGCTTTTTGCTGCATACGACGGGCCTGAACCTCAGCCTGTCGTTGGTCCCTCGCTGCTTCCGCGCGCCTAAGAGCGTCCTCCGTGCCATGCGTATCACTGGCACTACGGTAAAACTGTGCGGTCTTGAGGCTGGCAAAAGCGTAACGATCGATACGCCATGCAGTGATCCAAGCAAGTTGGATACGTAGTGCCTCTTCCAACGGAATAGCGGCCTCTGAAGGCTGGTATCGTTCAACTTGATCAAACGAAAGTGAACCTATTATGGGAACCAGATTAAGAGTCACGTGCCGCCAAGCATTGAAACGCTCAACTAACGCCTCAGAAACACTAAATTCTTTTATTATATCAGCCCCCATAACTCTCCAGCGCTGATTACTCAGACCTACAGGCAGAGTTTCTTCTAGCACCTTCAGCGGTGCTCCATGAGTCAACGCGTCAGCATACATATCGTTCAGCGCGATCTGCGAAAGTAGTAGACGATCATCCAGAGCAACTGCCTTTCCCTGATCACCACGTGGATATCCACCTCCCTGATCGGAATGCACTCCGGGGTAGATCACCTCCACGCTATTTCCCGGATACTTACCGTTCTCCCTGCGGATCGACTCCAACGGAAAACTCAAACGCTGCTCGTGACTCGAAACAATATGCAGGCATCTACCTATTAATTTTCCTTCTGGCAGTACTTGGCTGCGATCGCCCCAACTCATGTGCCCGGTTGCCCCTGGCGAGATATCGGCAAGTCCCACCGATACTACGGTGTCCATCAGCCCTAGGTATTTCACAGTGATCGGTAGCTTGATGTCATAAAGTGTGAGGGTTGGCTCGGCCTCACGGCGCGACAACAGCAAGTTCAGCCAGTTGACAAAGGCCCGTGCCGCAGCCGCGCCCCGAGAGAACCCGTAGACATATAGCTTGAGCCCAAGCAACTTGGACTTCCCAAGCGGGGGTTTTTCGTCTAAAGCAAGACGCAAGTCCGGCTCAATGGCTTTGAGTTGCTTGCGGAATTCTAGATTTCGGTTCTGCTCGCCCTTCCACTCACCCACTCCCATCCAGGTACTCATGGCGTTGACCGATTCTTGCAACTGTGTATTGGTTAACCCGGATAGTCCTAAGGCGCGCCGCAGGGCATCAATCAGCATCAGTAGCCCCCAATTGATACGCTCTTCACCACGGCGCGCGAAAGCAAGACCCTCACTACTGTAATCCAAGTCATTAACTTCCGGGAATGGTGTACCCACCCCCGGTATATAGTATTTAAAGTACTGACCGTTATCGCTACCCACTGAGTCAATCAAACCCTGCGCCCGACCGTGATGGCTAGCACCGCCCACGTGACCGGAGCCAATGGTTGCGCGAAACAGCCGTGCAATATTAGTGGGGTGAGCGACCTTGGACTCAAATAGGTCGTTATTGAGGTTGTTGCCCGTACCGTCGAAAAACAGGCTGATGTGAACAGTCTTGCAGCAGGGAGGCGACTGACGGTAGCCGGAAGCCAGGCAAAGGAAATCATGATAACCACGCTCCTGCTCACACTGGCGCAGGATGATAGCCTGAACCTGCTCCATTCGTTGAGGCAGCCGTCCTTGGAGTGGGAACTGCGGGGGATAACTGACAGGCTGCTTGACAGGCATCTTCTTCTGAGACATGAATTCGGCTCCGGTCTATACAATGGTTTCTTGATAGAAAGTGCATGATCAATCAACAGGGTGAGCAGGAGACAGGCGAACGCCCCTTCCCTTCCGTCAATCAGGAAAAACCCTTGTCATCCGTCTTTACAACGATTGCAGGTTCGCTTCCCCAAATCTGACGCAAGTGTTCGAGGGTATGAGCCTCGCGCTGAGCTGCAGTCAGCAGGCCTGCCCTGCTGGCGGCCAACATTCCACTGTAACTACCGCGAAAGCGCTGTTCCGCTCCCCAGCCACTGGGAAATTGCGCAGCAAGACTGGCCATTGCTGCGGTAGCATCGCTGGCACAACAGAGCACATCGATCTGACTGTCACTGAGTTCAAGTGGCGTGAACGAGTCGTCGAACACTGGGCTTTGGGCTGCTCCAAGCAGGTGCTGGGGCAAGCCATCGCGGTCAACCCAACTCCAGAACAAAGCGGGCTGTAACCATGCTTGCTGCTGTTTGGGCGTCAGTACGTGACTGAACAGCAGGGGAAACAGCCGCGGATCGTAGTAACGCAGTAGGCCCAGGCACCCTCCGTTGAGTGCCTCAATGCAGCGACCAAGGTGCTCTGCGAGTATTGGAAAGGGCCAATCAGACGCCAAGATCAATAACACTGGCAGACCTTGGGTGGCGTTCAGCAAACCGAGAAACCATTGCTTCTGCAGTGGCTGTCTCAAATCAACCCGCACCAGGAGGGGGGCCAGATCCTCGGCACCTTCCTCAGGCAGCCCAGTGAACAGGGAGTAGCAATCCAGCGGCGGGTCCACGCTAAGCACACTGGGGCGCATCGGTGACTCGCAACCAGCTTGGTCGATGATCACGTGCAGATAGGGGGTCTGTGCCTGCTCGCACGCGCACAGCAGAAGATTGAGCCACGTGGTGCACGCTTGTGCGCTCATACTTGGGCCTCCCTGAGTACGAAGCCCTGGGCAGCGGCTTGCGCCCTCTTCAAGCATTCCTTGCACACTGTTCCCGGCAACTCAGGCAGCGCGAAGGTTTCACCAGCAGGAGGATTGAATCTGTGCTTGCCCTTGAGACTGATCAGCCCCGGGCTATGAATCTGAATCTCGCCTTGGTCAGTAATACGGATGTAACCACCGCCACAGCCAAGCGTAACGCCCTTCTTGGCCGTTAATTGGATATGACCCTCCACAGACTGGACGGTGATGTCTTGCTGAGCAATCAGATTGAGCAAGTCGCCATGCGACTCGATTTCCAGCGGGCCTTTACCAGAGACCAAACGCATGCCCTGCATCTGCGCCAAGAGAGACATGCCTTGGCCAGAGTGGGCAAAGAGCCGTGTATCTGCTGCCAAGTTGAG
The DNA here is from genome assembly GCF_003205245.1 of Pseudomonas sp. MB-090624. Lineage (NCBI taxonomy): Bacteria > Pseudomonadati > Pseudomonadota > Gammaproteobacteria > Pseudomonadales > Pseudomonadaceae > Pseudomonas > Pseudomonas sp. MB-090624. Next base: position 20,751 of record NZ_QJRK01000051.1, read on the forward strand.
CTCTTCATCAGTTTGAACATAGAGGCCTTTACCACTTTTCAGGAGCAGACTTGCTGGCGTCACGGTACCAACACCATCAGGTGCACTAATCAGAATTGCGGAGCCTTTGAGGTTATCTGCCTGAGCCTCTAACCCGCTCAAACTCTCAACATCAGGCTGGTGGCTACGATGGTTCTGTGCGATTTTGTGCCACTGGGTCAATTGTCGCTTCGCACTCTCTAACTGAGCGCTGGCGCGGTCCATGTTGAGGGCTTCGCCACCAGCACCTGCTTGCACATCAGCGCTAATGAACACTCCCTTGCCACCACGGACCGCCCCCCAACCGTCGGTGCGCAACTCAAAACCCTCACCACGTTTTTGATTGTTAGCATCCACGAAATGCCCCAAATTGAGCTGGCTCTTACCACTGTGTTCAGTACTGAGCTTGATGTGCTCCTGGCCACGCGTATCGTCCATGCGCAACTTGTTGTTCGCAGGTGTACGCAGCACGTTGCGCTTGTAGTTGCGCAGCGTGACATGGTCAGGGTGCTGGCTATCGTGCAGGGCATGCGCGATATAGGGCCGGTCCGGGTCGCCTTGCTCAAACGCCACAGCCACTTCCGTACCGCAGATCAACGGCAGGTGCAGGCCGTGGGTATCGCCGGCGTAAGGTCGAGCCAATCGGAGCCAGACACTCTCCTTTCCGGCTTTCCAACTGTCCCGGTCGAACAGGAAGTTCACCCGGTAGCGGCCCTCCAGGTCGATATGGCCATAGGGGTCGTTCTGCTGGGTGCTGGTAACCCGCGCCGGTACTGTGCCCGCAATCTGCGGCTTGCTCGGCAGTGGTGGCCGAAAGCAGATCGACTCTGAGTACGGTATCGCTTCGAAGGTGACTTCCAGACTACGGTCCCGAGCGGCCTCGACGGTCAAATGCGTCATGACGACCCCAGGCTCGAAGACCTGTGGTGCTCCATCAGTGATGGTGACGACTTGCCCTGGGGCGAGTGTCACGCTGCTGCTTACGCCGTTGCAGCGGGTTTGCCCATTGAGGAAGCGTTCATGATTCAGGCGCGCGTAGAAGTAGCCACTTTCGCTTTCCAGGTCCTCATCCTGGGCGATTGCGTCACCCAGCGCGGTGTAGGGTTCGCCGTAGTGGTAGCCCTCGCCATAGGTCGTCGTCGCCCCCCGACTGTGATCCACGTCCCCCTCCAGAAAGGCCGCAGCGTCGCGGTGGTAATAGGCGCGCACGTTGATGTGCTGCTCCACCACCTCATGGCTGACCTGCAGCGCCCAGGCGCCATCCTGTCCGTTGCTGGCCAGGCCAGACAGGGGGCGCAGCGGCAGGCTGACGTCGAACTGGTAATGCTGCTGGTGATCGTGAAACTCGACAACGTCGATAAACAGCTTGTCGTTGTGGGTGAAGCGGTACCAGATGCCGACCTCTGCCAACAGGCGACTGATGAAGGCAAGGTCACTTTCACCGTATTGCATGACCTGTTCGCGCTTGGGGTATTCGCGTATCAGGTCGAACAGAAAGTGCTGCCCCTCGAACTGGTGGCGGCTGCGCAGGATGTTTTCGACGATTTCCGGCACTGACTGATGCTGATAGATCCGGTATTGCTTGCCACGGCTAAGCAGCGCCAGGCGAGCCTGCAGGGTTACCTCATAACGGGCTTCATCCCTTGAGCTGGAGAGGTGCTTGAACCCCGTGATCACACCATGCAACGTGCGGGACGCGGCCCCGACGGACGACCCCATCTGAAAACTGGCGTCCTTCCCGAGAACCTTGGCGGCATCAATGTCCTGCGTGGAAGAGGTAAACGCCACCGTGTACTTGAACGGTTGGCTCAGCCACTCCTCCCCTTTGAACGACAGTACATCGAGCTCGACCGCATCCAGTTCATCGACTGCAAGGGTGTAGTGGTTATGGGCGGAACCTCGTAATGACTTCGCCATGATCAACCCCTCTTGCCAGCCAGCAGCGCTGCTTCGCGTTCATCGGTAAAGCTCAAATTGATGCCGCTGTGCTCGCAGTACCCAAGCGTCACTGTTTGAGTTGGCTGGCCAAGGGCCTGGCGCTGCAGTAGCTGTTGGCTGAGTACCGGCAGAATCTGTTGGTTCAGCAAGCTCTCGATATTGCGGGCACCGGTATCAGGCAGCAGGCAGGCGGCGACCAGGGCTTGGTAAAGCGTGTCCTCCACTTGACACTGCAGGCCGTAATGACGCTGCAAACGCCTGGCAACCTGGCCCAGCTTGATCGCGACAATGCGTTTGAGTGCATCGGGCCCCAGTGGGCGGAAGATCAATGTCTGGAAGCGTGCCAGCAGAGCCGGCTGGAAGTGCTCACGTAGCACTGGGCGCAACAGCTCATGCAGGGCTGCATCTTCAGTGGCTGGGTGCTGCTCGATGCAACTGTGCAGCAGGTCGCTGCCGAGGTTGGAGGTCATCAGAATGACCGTGTTGCGGAAATCGATCTCCCGGCCTTCGCCATCGCGCATGAATCCGCGATCGAACACTTGGTAAAACAGGTTGAGTACATCACGGTGGGCTTTCTCGACCTCGTCCAGCAAGACCACGCTGTAGGGGCGCTGGCGAACAGCTTCGGTGAGTACGCCGCCCTGGCCGTAACCCACATAACCAGGCGGTGACCCTTTCAGTTGGCTGACGGTGTGCGCCTCCTGGTATTCGGACATGTTCAGGGTGATGAGCGACTTTTCTCCGCCGAACAGGCTGCTAGCCAAGGCATGCGCAGTTTCCGTTTTGCCGATCCCACTGGTGCCGACGAGCAGGAACACGCCCATCGGCGCATTGTCGTTCGTCAACCCGGTTCGGGCGGCGCGCAGCCGCTGAGCCAGTGCAAGCAGAGCCGGGTCTTGGCCGACCACGCGTTCGGCGAGCTGTGCTTCCAAATTCAACAAGCTGGCGTGTTCGTCCTTGAGCAAGCTGCCAAGGGGAACGCCTGTCCAGTCGGCAATTACCTCGGCCACGCTGCGGCCACACACGTCGAGCGACAGAAGCGGCCGGCTCCCCTGTACGTAGCTCAGCGCTTGTTGCAACTGCGCGCAGGCCGTTGTGTCGACCTGTTCGGCCTGGCGGGCATCGAGCAACTGGCGCGTGAGTTCAAGCTCCTGTTGGTACTGCAACACCAGAGCGGCTTGCTGGCTCTCCAGTTCGAACAACTGGGCATCGATCTTCGCCAGCCGGGGCTCAACCCCCTTGCCCGTAAGCTGTGCATCCTGTTCCAACGCAGTTCGCTCCGCAGCCAGGGCTGTTTGCTGCGACTTCAACTGAACCAGCGCCGGCGGCTCACAATCGAGGCTCATGCGAACGCGGGCGCAGGCGGTATCTATCAGGTCCACTGCTTTGTCAGGCAGGCGGCGCCCCGTCAGAAAACGTCGGGACAAGCTGACCGCCGCCTGTACGGCGGCGTCCTGCACATGCACGCCGTGATGGGTGGCATAACGCGCTTTGAGCCCCCGCAACATCAAGCAGGCGTTGGCATCGTCCGGCTCGTCCACCTTGATCATCTGGAAGCGCCGCTCCAGCGCAGCATCCCGTTCGAAATACTGTTTGTATTCGCTCCAGGTGGTGGCCGCGATGGTGCGCAACTCGCCCCGGGCCAAGGCCGGCTTCAACAGGTTAGCGGCGTCGGCGCCCCCCGCCTGGTTGCCGGCCCCGATCAAGGTGTGCGCCTCATCAATGAAGAGCAGGATTGGTGTTTCCGATTGCTGCACGGCCTCGATCACGCGCTTGAGCCGCTGCTCGAACTCGCCCTTGACGCCAGCCCCTGCCTGCAGCAGCCCAAGGTCCAGCGTGCGGATGCTCACCGGCTTCATGCTGTCGGGGACATCCCCGCTGACGATGCGCAAGGCAAGCCCTTCGACCAGGGCGGTTTTCCCGACACCGGGCTCACCGACCAGAATAGGATTGTTCTTGCGCCGACGGCTCAGCACATCGATCACCTGCCGGATCTCATTGTCTCGGCCGAAAACGGGATCGATCTGCCCTGCCGCGGCCTTGGCGGTTACGTCATGGCTGTACTGATCGAGGATCGCGGGCTGCGCCACATCGTCATCCGAGTGGGTTGTGGGCTTGATCGTCCGCCCCACTGCCGGGTTGAACACTACACTCTGCACCGGCTGACTTTCTTCCGAGTCCCGCTCAAGCAAGGCTCCAACCTGTTGCAGTTGCGTTGCACCTAGACTCAATAGAGGCCAAGCCGCCGAGCACTTGAGCAGGTCCGGTGTTTCAACCAGGGCGGCCAGTAAATGCACCGAGCGCAATTGGTCACAGTCGCGATCCATCGACGCCAGAAGCCAGGCACTACTGATCAGTTGCTGTACTTGGGTGCTAAGTTGGGGCTTGCTGAGCACGCTGCGCGGCAAGGTATCGAAGTACTGAAGCAATCCTTGCCACATGGCTTCCATATCCCAGCCATGCCGGCGGGCAATGACGACCAGATCACCTTCTCCTTGCTCGAACAACTTCAACAACCAGTGCTCGATACTGATATGACTGTGCCCACGTGCCTGACACAGTGACGCTGCCGCCGTAAGTGCCTGGGTGCAGTAGGCGTTGAGACGGCGAAGCAAACGGGTAGGATCATGTGCCATAGCGGGCATCCTTGTCGTCGATGGTCAACGTAATGTCATGAGGAGACGTATCTGTAACCGAGGTGTACTTGGCTGAGCGCCCGCGCGCGGACGCTCAACCCAATACACTGGAGCCGTCAGCCTTTATAGGTGAACGGCCAGAATTCATCAGGCGGTGGTACGCTCATTCCACGAGTCCGAATGGATGATATTTCCATCCTTGAATGTCCAAGTTATCTTTTCGTAACGCAATTCAACCGCTTCCAGGTGATTGTGTTTTTCCTTCTTTGGATCTTTGATGTCGTGCATCTTCGGTGCAACTTTGACGACTTTCACGTTTTCCAGTTTGGTGTTGAAGTACTCAACCTCCTGGCCTGCGTCATTGATCTTGTACCACTTGAACTCCGCCGCCTTCAGCGTTTGGCCGGTTGTTACAGCCTTGTAGAGATACGGGGAAGACGCATCAATTTCTTTCGTGAAAAGAAATGGGGTATGGATACGCGTGCCGGTCAATTTGCCAGTGTTATTATCAGTTGGAATGTACAGATTATGATCTTGCGCGACGACTTCAATACTGCCGTTTCTATCTTGAACATCCACCGAGCCTTTGATATCGGCGCCGCCATCGTCTTGCAGCCACAGGTAAACAGGAATAGCCATTTTGAAAATCCTCTTTCAGGAGTTGGAGGTCGCGGAATGCGACAGGGGTTGCAGGCCTGAGCCCGCAGTCGAGGACTGACAAGCCCCCGCCTCCGGCACCAGGCGAATCTCAACTCGGCGATTGGCCGAACGTCCTTGTTCAGTGTCATTGCTTTCAATGGGCTGGCTGGCCCCCAGGCCTTGCACCGCTAAGCAGTTGCTGGGGATATCGCCCATGTGTTGGATCCAGTCGTGAACCGCAGACGCACGGGCACGGGACAAACGCAGGTTGTTTTCATCTTTGCCGGTAGCATCCGTGTGCCCTGTGATCACGATCAGCCAGCCTGGCTGAGCCTTGATGCCCGCCAACGCTGTAACCAGAACCTTGGTTGACTGCGGTTCCAGCTGCGCACTGCCACTGCTGAAAAGCGAAAGGCTGTTCAGGCGTACCATCTGGGGCCTCTCGGGCGAAGCCTGAGGCATCGTCGGGATACGGTCGCCGTTGATGGCAGCCAGCAATGACGGGCGTAACTTTTCACCCTGGTACAAACCAAGGCCCAGCGACCAGGGCGTACCTTGCCGGTAGTAGTGGTCCAGGCGCTGGGCATCCTGGTGAAGTACAGCCAGCGCGGTCTCGCGTTGGAGCATCTTGTTCGGCTCGACACTCATCGAAGCAGTGCCATAGCGCCGCAAGTCATCGGTAACCTGGCGTACAAGCAGTGTGTTCTGCCATGCAGCGCTGACCAGCGCGATGGAGGCTGCCAGCACAAACAGCCAGCCCCCTAGCAACAGAGCTCTGGGTGGCCTCCTGTTACGAGCACTGCGCGGCAGCAAGTGGAGCAGAGCGTCAGGGAACGGGAACGACCCATAGGCGTCATCAGCTCCACCCTGTTCAAAGCAGAGGCCGGTTCGCTTTTGCAGCCAGCGGTGCCATAGGTTGTTTTCAGGGTGCCTGCCAGAAGTCGGAACCCATGCAACGGCAACGACGGTGGCGGCTGCGATCGCCTTGGCAGAAGCCCGCAGCTGCATTTCAGGCATACAGACATTGCTCAACCAGCCAGCAGCAGCGTTCAAATGCACCGCATCTCGCAGCCGGGCAGCGCAGGAATGTGGTTCCGTGGCGGATACCTGCCATTGAGCCAGGCTCATGCACACACCTGCCTCATGCACGTGCACGCCCGACCTGGCGGCGGCCCAGCTGAACCAGGCCGTGGTGTGGGAACCACGCTGAAAATAGCCCACCACCAGCAGCGACAGCGGGCTACCACGCTCGCGCAACCTCACAACCTGGCGGTGCACGCTGCGCAGCTCATTCGCCAGCACCGCGGCATCTGTATGGACGGCAGGGTCCACGACCCACATGACACTCAGCTGGTCGTTCCACTCAGGCCTGTGCAGCCGCAGGCTGGCAACCGTCGCGGGTAGCGTCTGCACCTCGGGCACTCGCACGTAGCACCCCTCCCCCGTTACCCGCAGCGCCCATTGCGCTTCGGGCACCGGACCAAACAGCTCAGCCAGGCAATCACCAACGACCAGAACAATCGGATGGCGGTAGGACCCTGCAGGTAAGTTGGCGCCCTTGGCCCATTGCAGTTCATACGCCTCGCGGGCAACACACTTGCATCGCCGCCACACCGCCCATACTGCGCCCGTAACGACCACGGCAAACGTGACCTGCCATTCGGTAGCCAGCGGGAGCATGGCAACAAGCAACAAGGACAGCGCACCGGCCCACAACCACAGCCCTTGCTTCGCTTTGAGCAACATCCCGCTCACCCCTGCACCGGCAGGAGCGAGGCCACAGCCTGACCCAGCGTATGGTCGAGCCCCCACCACAGGCCTATCAGCAGGCCAGATGCGGCCAGCACATGAACCAGAGGGGACTGCAGCCAACCCCAGACCGGCACGTGCGAAGTGCCCCCTGCCTGGGTGACCAGGGACTGGCTTGTATCAAGAGGGGGAACCTGCGCATTGATTGCAGCCAGCAACTGCTGCCTTTCCGGGTGATTGACATCACGGTAACGCCCCAGAAAACCCAGCATCAGCACCCGCTGAAAAACCGTGAAGACATAAGGGTGGGCAGAGGCTTCACGCAGCACCGTGCGCATGTCCTCATAAAGCGATTCACCCGCCTGGTGGCTACTGAAAAACCTGGCCTGCAAGGTTTCCATTGCCCAATCCTCATGGGCCTGGCCTTCGGCACAAGCGAGTACCGTCTCATCCAGCAAGGCACATTGCGCGTGACTGATAAGCTCGATGCTGCGACGGTCCAGGCCCTCTTCCTGAAGCGAGGTACGAACATGCTCGACATCGGCTACGCAACGCGACCAGAGTTCCGGGCTACTGTGCGCCCCTGTACCGTGCCGCAACTCGACCACCAACAAGTAGGTGTCCTGCAGCAAAGCGTCGATATCCAGCTTGGCCGCACCGTGGTTATGCTGGGCGAACGTCATGAGCGCAGCACCGCAAACAGTTCAAGTTTGGCGTCCTGAAAAACGCTCGGTACGTAGAGCGCGCAAACGCCATCGGCCAACATGGCACGGCCTTTTTCATGACTGAGGTCCAGCGCGAAATACTGGTTCTCCAAACGCAGCGGTATTGCCGCTGGTACATGGCTCAGGGGTTTCAAGGGAACGCCATCGAGTGCGGCATTGACCAGATGATCCACATCATCTGGGCAGCCTATCTTGCACAGCCGGGGGAACTGGCTTTGCACTTGCACAGCCGGCAATCGGCAGCGCACCGACAGGTAGAAGTCAGCGCCTTCCGGCTCCAGCAACCGAGGATCGCCGAGGGTCACCTGCCAACGGTTGGCACTACGCGCCTCCAGCACCAGTGCTATCACACGCGAGGGCAGGCTTGCCTCCAGCAGGGTGGAGAGCGTACGCATCAGCGGTGGAAACACAGCCTCCAGGTCTGCATGCTGATAAGCCGGGATATCCTCGACGCTCTGGTCCAGCGAAAACGTCAGCAGCGCCCCTGCACACTTCACCAACTGCTGGTACACCTGCTCCGGGTGCCGGCCAGGGTGTGCCTTGAGGTCAGCCAGCACCGGCTGGTAGGTATTCAGTGCGTTGAGCAACCAGAACAACGTCACATCTGCGACCGCGAAATCCGCCATGCGCTGGTTGCTCTCCCGGCGCATGCCCATCAACCGCTCACGCTTGGCGGACAACTGAGTCAGCAAATTGTCCAGCTGAAGCAACAGCCCCGCATGAGCATCAAACTTCAGCAGCGGGGGAACATAGGCCTGATCAATCTCCCAACCACCGCGCCCATCCCGTAGCAAGCGCGCTACCGGGCAGGTGAGGTAATCAGCATTGTCATCACCCTGCAGGCGCAAGCTCAACGCGTGTTCGAGCACGCTGATGGGCTGCACTTCATCGGTGTAGAGATCCTGAACGTCCCGCCACACCTGGCGGTATCTGACAGGGCGCTCAACGCTGCCGCCTTCGAACACACAGTTGCTGCCGTTGGCCTGTTCAAGCGGCAAGGCGAGCACCACCGTTGCAGCCTGATTGTCGTCAGGCAAGGCCCTGGCCAGCTCCAGGGCACCGGGCAGCCGATCCAGTCGATCCGTGTCAATCAACGTTCCGTCCGGCATGCACACCTGTAGCCGCGTAGCCAGAAGTTTACCCAGCTGCAGTGCGTCTGCATCGAACGCAACTGCGTGAATGCCCCACGGATGGACCCATGCCAGCGCAGCAACTGCCTGATTGGTCCACGATTCAAAGCGGGCCTGCTGCTGAAACTGCTGCGCAGACAACACCACACCGGACGCCCACAGGGGCCGATCGATCTTCACGGTTATTACTCCCCGGTACGCTGTCAGGATTTGGCTTTGGGCATCTGCGAAACCAATGACAGGTTGATGTCCATGCCTTCAACCTGGAAATGCGGCACGGCAAACAGCTTGACCCTGAAGAACCCCGGGTTGTCATCAATGTCTTCGACGATTACTTTCCCCTCCCTTAGCGGATGAGAAGCTTGCAAATCATCGCCGGGATCGGTCATTTCAGTGACCAGCCCACTTAGCCACCTGTTCAGTTCCAGCTCCAACAAGCGCCTGTCCTTGGTCGTACCGATGCTTTCCCGCTGGATCACCTTCAAATAGTGCGCGATACGAGAAAGCAGGAATACATAAGGCAGCCGAGCATTGATGCGGCTGTTGGCCGTGGCCTCAGGCGTGTCATACATCGCGGGTTTGTGCGCTGAGTTCGCCGAAAAAAAGCACGCATAGTCGCGATTCTTGTAATACGACAAGGGAATCAGGCCAAGATTGGCAAACTCGAACTCCCGTGTTTCTGGAATCATCACTTCCGAAGGAATTTTGACTTGGCTGCCCGTACCCATGTCATACAGGTGGATGGGCAGGTTGGTCACAGCACCCCCTGATTGCGGCCCTCGAATTTGTACGCACCACCCATTGGCAATGAAGCTTTTGACCATATTGGCTGCAAACGCGAACGTCGAACTGACCCAAAGATATTTGCTGTGATCCGGCCCCTTCACGCGCTCTTCATAGTTGAACAGCCGAACCGGGTTTGTATCCGGCCCATAAGGCAGGCGGCCCAAAGTGCAAGGCAACGTGCTGCCTACATAACGGGCATCATCGCTTTCGGCAAAGGCGTGCCACTTGATGTACTCGGCGCGGTCCATGTAGTTGCCGATATCCTTGATCGCGGCCACTTCCTCCATGGTTTCCTTGCCAAAGAATGCGGGACCCATTGAGCACAGGAATGGCATATGGGCAGAGGCCGCGACTTTAGAGATATTGCGCAACAGTGCAATGTCTTGCGCGCCACGGCCAAACGCGTAGTTCGAGACTGCTGCCGCGATAGGCTCCCCACCCGGCGTATCATATTCTTGAGTATAGGTATGCAGGTACATACCGCTTTGCGCAATCTCGGGCGCATCTTCAAAGTCTTGGGCCAAGTGCTCTTTGCTGACATCCAGCAACTCGATGCGCACGTTCTGACGGAAATCCGTCTGGTCGATCAACGACTTCGCCCCTCGCCAGATCGACTCGACCCGCTGGAAGTCCGGGTGATGCATCACCTCGTCCAGCTGGCTGCTGATCTGGGCATCGATCGAGGCAATATGCTCATCCAGCAGTGCCCTGTCCAGGCGCTCCAGCTTGGGGGAGACGTGCTTGAGCCGTTCAAGAAAGACACTGACCGACGCAGTGACACGCTCATTGGGCGTTGCATCGGACAGCACTTCCACACTCTGGTAGGCGTCGATACCGCCCATGTGATCAAGGGGTTCGAGATTTATTTTTTCAAACAGGGCGTGATAAACATTCTGGCTGTCTTTCACTCGCACAGCGGCACCGCGCGATTGCGCAGGGGATTGCTCTTCGGACATGGGTTCGCTTCCGGTCGGTCGAAATGATGGTTGCCTAGCGTTCGCCTTGAGGGGCAAGCGCAGCCAACTCCTTACGCAACGCGTCACTCAATGCTTCATCTTTGAGTATGCGTTCCAGCTCAATACGGAACGTGGCGTTATCGAGGAGATTGGCTTTCAACTCACGCAGCAGGTTTCGCATTGCCAGCAGCGCACGTAACTGCGGTATCTGCCGCGCGACCTGTTCGGGCTCGAAATCCTTCATGCGCTGAAAGCTCAACTCGACAGGCGTTTCAGCCCCATCGTTGGCGAGCGTGTCCTTGACAAACAATTGCAGGCTTGGCGAAAACTCAGAAAGCACATTGTCAAAGTTATTCTTGTTGATATTGACTTTTACCCGCTCAGACAGCGGACGTTGCTCTTTGCCGTTGCTGTAATCGCCCATGAGCATGAGTTTTAGCGGCAGCTCTACTTTGCGCTGAGCGCCGCCAGTATGTAAGTCAAGCTTGATATTGACGCGTGCCTTGGGCACCTCATTCTGAAAACTGTTTGAAGCCATGGTTCCTCCTGAGCGCAGGTGACCTCGAGAACTGAATTCATCGACTGAAAGCCAGAACAGTTTAAGCAGGATACTGCAGGCCCTTCGACGAACATGAACGCGAGGTAGAATCCGACTGGATCACCCGTCTAACCATGACTCTTTTTTCAATAGCCCGCTAGCCCAAACGAGAAATTAGGAAGTTTCCTACAACTTAAGCAGCAAGTAGCTTTTGGGCACAGGCGGCACCGCTCTAACTTCAGGAGCCCACCCAAAAAGAAGAACAAAGGCTTTATGAAAAGCAGGATAACTACAGAAATATCCTACAGGCCAAGACTAAATGGCCGACATGGATAGGGTGGCAGAAATACATACTCGTTTCATTTGAGCGCGGCGTAAGCGACAGATACTGGCCAAGGCCATGCGCGCCTGGTTCGAGTTGGTCCGGGGGGGGGGGCACAGACGGCACGTTGAATGGCACCGGGTGGCCGGTGCCATTCAACGCTGTGTAAAGCCGCTATCAGGCGAAGCGGGCCCGCGCCGCATGCAGCTTCTTGTAGCTCTCGATCAACCGCAGGTGCCGGTCGAGGCCTTCGAGCTTCATGCTGGTCGGGGTCAGGCCATGGAAGCGGACGCTGCCGTCAACCGAGCCCAGCACCGCGTCCATGCGCGCATTGCCGAACATGCGGCGGAAGTTAGCCTCGTAGTCGCCCAGCTCCAGTTCGTCATCCAGTTGCACCTCCAGCACCACATTCAGCGCCTGGTAGAACAGGCCGCGTTCGACGGTGTTGTCGTTGAACTGCAAGAACGCCTCGACCAGTTCCTTGGCCTCCTCGAAACGTTGCACGGCCAGGCAGATCAGCAGCTTGAGTTCAAGAATGGTCAGCTGGCCCCAGGCGGTGTTTTCGTCGAACTCCACGCCGATCAGCGTGGTGATGGTGGTGTAGTCATCGACATCGCAGTTGTCCAGGCGCTTGAGCAGCAGTTTCAGCGAGCGGCTGTCGAGGCTGTGCAGGTTGAGGATGTCGGCACGGAACGCCAGGGCGCGGTTGGTGTTGTCCCAGATCAGGTCTTCGACCGGGTAGATCTCGGAATAACCCGGCACCAGGATACGGCAGGCTGTGGCGCCCAGGTTGTCGTACACCGCCATGTACACTTCCTTGCCCATGTCTTCCAGAATGCCGAACAGCGTGGCGGCCTCCTGCTGGTTGGAGTCTGCGCCGTGGCCAGAGAAGTCCCACTCGACGAACTCGAAGTCGGCCTTGGCGCTGAAGAAACGCCACGACACCACCCCGCTGGAATCGATGAAGTGTTCGACGAAGTTGTTCGGTTCGGTCAGCGCATGGCTTTCGAAGGTCGGTTGCGGCAGGTCGTTCAGGCCCTCGAAGCTGCGCCCCTGCAGCAGTTCGGTAAGGCTGCGTTCCAGCGCCACTTCCAGGCTTGGGTGGGCGCCGAAAGAGGCGAAAACGCCACCGGTGCGCGGGTTCATCAGGGTCACGCACATGACCGGGAACTCACCCCCCAGCGAGGCATCCTTGACCAGTACCGGGAAGCCCTGCGCTTCCAGGCCCTGGATACCCGCAAGGATGGCCGGGTACTTGGCCAGGACTTCGTGCGGCACATCCGGAAGGCACAATTCGCCTTCGAGGATTTCACGCTTCACCGCCCGCTCGAAGATTTCCGACAGGCACTGCACCTGCGCCTCGGCCAGGGTGTTGCCAGCGCTCATGCCGTTGCTGAGGAACAGGTTTTCGATCAGGTTGGACGGGAAGTACACCACTTGCTGGTCAGACTGGCGCACGAACGGCAGCGAGCAGATCCCGCGCGCGGTGTTGCCGGAGTTGGTGTCGTACAGGTGAGAGCCGCGCAGCTCGCCATCGGGGTTGTAGATTTCCAGGCAATGCGCATCGAGAATCTCGGCCGGCAGCGCGTCGCGCGGGCCGGGCTTGAACCACTGCTCGTCGGGGTAATGCACGAACGCGGCATTGGCCAGGTCTTCGCCCCAGAACTGGTCGTTGTAGAAGAAGTTGCAGTTCAGGCGTTCGATGAACTCGCCCAGCGCCGAGGCCAGTGCGGCCTCCTTGGTAGCGCCCTTGCCGTTGGTGAAGCACATGGGCGACTGCGCGTCGCGAACGTGCAGCGACCACACATTGGGGACGATATTGCGCCATGAGGCGATCTCGATCTTCATCCCCAGCCCGGCGAGAATGCCCGACATGTTGGCGATGGTCTGCTCCAGCGGCAGGTCCTTGCCGGGGATGCAGGTGCTGGTATCGGACACCGGCATCAGCAGGCCCTGCGCATCGGCGTCGAGGTTGTCGACCACCTCGATGACGAACTCCGGGCCGGTCTGCACCACTTTCTTCACCGTGCAGCGGTCGATGGAACGCAGGATACCCTGGCGGTCCTTTTCGGAAATGTCCTCGGGCAGTTCCACCTGGATCTTGAAGATCTGGTTGTAGCGGTTTTCCGGGTCGACAATGTTGTTCTGCGACAGGCGGATGTTTTCTGTCGGTATGTCGCGGGTCTGGCAGTAAAGCTTGACGAAGTAAGCCGCACACAAGGCCGAAGACGCCAGGAAGTAATCGAACGGGCCCGGGGCCGAACCATCGCCTTTGTAGCGGATCGGCTGGTCGGCGATCACCGTGAAGTCGTCGAACTTCGCTTCGAGGCGCAGATTGTCGAGAAAGTTAACCTTGATTTCCATGCGGGATTACCGTGATTTAAGCGTGCAAGACGAAATTGGCCGGCATTATCCGGGTTTTTACCGCGCACGTCCTGCCTGGCTGCCCAGTTGCGCATTCCAACGAATTACTTGCCTGATTCTCTGAACCTGCCACCCGCTTCAAACCGTTGGCCGCTGGCCTGTGCTAGCGTTTCCCCACCGGGGAACAATGTATTCCCCACCCGACATGACCCCGCGACAACAACCGATGACTGGCAGGTGAACCATGGAACTACGCATCAACCAGAAGACCTACCAGGTCGAGGCGGACGCCGACACGCCCCTGTTGTGGGTGATCCGCGATGACCTGGGGCTGATCGGCACCAAGTATGGCTGCGGCCTGGCCCAGTGCGGCGCGTGTTCGGTACTGGTCGACGGCAACGTGGTCCGTGCCTGCGTCACCCCGGTGGCCGGCGTGGTCGGCCGCGAGGTCACCACCATCGAAGCGATCGAAGCCGACCCGGTCGGTCAACGGGTGGTCACGGCGTGGGTCGACCACCAGGTGGCTCAGTGCGGCTACTGCCAGTCCGGCCAGGTGATGGCGGCCACCGCGCTGCTCAAGCACACGCCCAACCCCAGCGCCGAGCAGATCGACGCAGCCATGGTCAACCTGTGTCGCTGCGGCACCTATAACGCCATCCATGCCGCCATGCACGACTTGGCCCAAGGGGAGCAGGCCTGATGAACACACCCGTCGATACCCCTGCCGAACTGCTCGCACTGCAGCGCGGCGAAACGGTCAACCTGTCACGCCGTCGCTTCCTCGCCGGCACTGCCGTGGGCGCACTGGTGCTGGGCTTCGGCCTGCCGGTGGGCGTGCCGCGGGTACAAGCCGCCGCCGTGGCCACAGCAGAACGCGGCACCCAAGTGCCGGCGTTTCTGGAAATTCGCCCAGACGGTACGGTGCGCCTGCTCAGCCCGTTCATGGAAGGCGGCCAGGGGCCGTTCACCGCCATGGCCCAGATCGTCGGTGAAGAGCTGGACGTGGACCCCGCGCACTTCGTGGTCGAAAGCGCGCCACCCGGCGAAGCCTATGTGGTGATGGAAAACGGCATGCGGATTACCGGCGGCAGCATGTCGGTACGCATGAGCTACCCCACCATGCGCCGCTTGGGCGCCCTCGCCCGGGCCATGTTGCTGCAGGCTGGCGCCGAAAAACTGGGGGTGCCGGTGGCCGAACTGTCGAGCACCCCGGGTAACGTGGTACATACCACGAGTGGCCGCTCGGTGCCTTACGGCGAACTGGCCGGGCGGGCCATGGACCTGCCGGTACCCGACCCGGCCAGCGTCAAGCTGCGCGACCCTGGCCAGTTCCGCTGGATCGGCAAGCCGGTTCGGCGCCTGGATGCCTACGACAAATCCACCGGCAAAGCCCAATACTGCATCGACATCAAGGTGGACGGCATGCTCCACGCCGCCGTGCAGCATGCGCCGCGCCTGGGCATGACCGTTGGCAGCCTGCGTAACGAAGGCCAGGTCAAGGCCATGAACGGCGTGCACTCGGTGCATCAGTTGCCAGGGGCGGTAGCGGTGGTCGCTGAACGCTGGTGGCACGCCAAGCGCGCCGTAGAAGCCCTTCAAGTCGATTGGCAAGAGCCAGCCGCCGACAGCACCCTGCGGGCGATGCCGGCTGATTTTTCCAGCGACGGCTGGCGCGAGCACCTGGCCACGGTCGATGGCCCGGCGCGCGATGAAGAAAACGAAGGCGATGTAGCGGGTGCCTTGGCCAATGCCAAGACCCGGGTCGAGGCCAGCTACCATAACCAGTACCTGAACCATGCCCAGCTGGAGCCACCGTCGGCCCTGGCCCGCTTCAATGCCGATGGCACGCTGGATGTCTGGCTGCCCAACCAGGCCCCGGACATGTTCCGCGACGACATCGCCCAACGCACCGGCCTGCAAACCGGCCAGATCAACCTGCACTCGCCACTGTTGGGCGGCTTCTTCGGCCGCCACTTCCTGTACGAATCGGCCAACCCCTACCCGCAGGCCATTGCCCTGGCCAAGGCGGTGGGCCGGCCGGTCAAACTGATCTGGAGCCGCGAAGAAGAGTTTCTGCGTGATGTACTGCGCCCGGTCGCCGTGGTGAAGTTCCGCGCTGGGCTCGATGCCGACGGCCTGCCGGTGGCCATCGAAGCGGTCAGCGCCACCGAAGGCCCGACCGAGGCCCTGGCGGGCAAGCAGGGCGACAAGGTCGACCCCACCGCGCTTGAGGGGCTGTCGGGCAAGGCCTATGCCATCGCCAACAAACGCATTGCCCAGGTCTATGTCAAAGGCCCGGCCATGCTCGGCTACTGGCGCTCGGTGGGCAACTCGCTGAACGATTTCTTCTATGAGTCGTTTCTAGACGAACTGGCCGACAAAGGTGGCAAGGACCCGTTCGAACTGCGCCTGCACCTGCTGCGCGACAACCCCCGGCTGACCACCCTGCTGAACGCGGTCGCCGACTTGTCCGGGGGCTGGAAGCGCGGGCCGTTCACCGCCGAAGATGGCAGCAAGCGGGCCCGTGGCGTGGCCATGGCCTCGCCCTTCGGCTCGCACGCAGCCGTCATCGCCGAAGTGTCGATGGAGAACGGCCAGGTCAAGGTGCACGATATCTGGCAGGCCATCGACCCCGGCAGTATCGTCAACCCGGCCATCATCGAGCACCAGGTCAATGGTGCGGTGGCGTTGGGCCTGTCGCAGACGCTGGTGGAAGAAGCGGTGTACGTGGATGGCAAGCCGCGCGCGCGCAATTACGACCTGTACCCGATCCTGCCGCCTTCGCGCATGGCACGGGTACATGTGCGCATTGTCGAAAGCGGGGCGAAGATGGGCGGCATTGGCGAACCGCCACTGCCCGCAGTCGCGCCGGCAGTGGCCAACGCGGTGGCGCAACTGACCGGCCAGCGCGTACGCAGCCTGCCAATGAGCCGCCATACCTTCAGCTGACGCACAAGGATTGCCCCATGACCCATCGTTTCGCAAGAACCGCTGGTTGGCTGGCGCTGCCGTGCCTGATCGCGGCGGGCCTGCTGGCTTGGTATGTCACCCGCGAGCCCGCTTCGCCGTTCACCGACGCGCAGGCGGACACCGCCGCCGCAGCGCTGGTCAGCCGTGGCGAATACGTGGCCCGGCTCAGCGACTGCGTCGCCTGCCACAGCCTGCCAGAAGGCCAACCGTTCGCCGGCGGGCTCCAAATGGCCACCCCGCTGGGGGCCATTCATGCCACCAATATCACCCCCGATCGCGACACTGGCATCGGTGCCTACAGCCTGGCGGACTTCGACCGCGCCGTGCGCCACGGCGTGGCGCCTGGTGGCCGGCGCCTGTACCCGGCCATGCCCTACCCCTCGTACGCCAAACTCAGCGACGACGATGTAAAGGCGTTGTATGCGTTCTTCATGCACGGCGTGCAGCCGGCCAAGCAAGCCAACCTGCCCAGCGATATCCCGTGGCCGCTGAACCTGCGCTGGCCCATTGCGCTGTGGAACGGCCTGTTAGCCCCCACCGCGCCGTACACCGCCCAGGCGGGGCAGGACGCGCAATGGAACCGAGGTGCCTACATCGTCCAGGGCCCTGGCCACTGCGGCAGTTGCCACACGCCGCGTGGCCTGGCGTTCAACGAAAAGGCCCTGGACGACAGCGGCACAGCGTACCTGACCGGGGCATTGCTCGATGGCTGGTATGCACCGAGCCTGCGTGCGGACCACAACACCGGGTTGGGGCGCTGGAGCGAAGCGGAAATCGCCCAGTTCCTCAAGACCGGCCGCAACCGCCATGCCGTGGTATTCGGTTCGATGACCGAGGCATTCAACAACTCCACCCAGTTCATGACTGACGACGACCTGGCCGCCATCGCCCATTACCTGAAGTCGCTGCCCGGTGACCCTCAGCGCGATGGCGCGCCCTGGCAGTACCAGGCGGTGTCGGCTGCCGAGCGGCTGGACGCCCCCGGGGCGCACACCTACGTGACCCGCTGCGCGTCGTGCCATGGCCTGGACGGCAAGGGCCAGGCGCCATCGATGCCACCACTGGCCGGGGCTACATCGGCTTTGGCCAAAGAAGACGCGTCGGCGATCAATATCACCTTGAACGGTTCACAGCGGGTAGTGTCTGCTGGAGTGCCTGATGCTTACCGTATGCCGGCCTTTCGCGAGCAACTGGGGGACAAGGAGATCGCCGAAGTGCTGACGTTCGTGCGCTCGGCCTGGGGCAACCTGGGCGGCGCGGTGGACGCGCAGGCGGTAAGCAAGTTGCGCGGGCACACCGACCCGGCCAGCAGTAGCCCCATCATCTTGCATATGCGCTGAAGGGGGCATGCCTGAGCCAACCTTCTCGACAGTGTTGTAACGGAGTTTCCATGGAAAGCATCGACCTGCTGGTGCTGCGCACCACCCGCGACTGGCTTGCCGGCGGCCACCGCGCCCTGCTTGCCACGGTCGCCCGTACATGGGGCTCTTCACCGCGCCCGGTCGGCTCGATGATGGCGCTGCGCAGCGATGGCCGGGTGGTTGGCAGCGTATCCGGTGGCTGTATCGAGGACGACCTGATCCACCGCTACACCAGCGCCTACGGTGGCCCCGGCATGCCCAGCGGCCAGCCGCAGGTAGTGCGCTACGGCGTCAGCGCCGACGAAGCCCACCGTTTCGGCCTGCCCTGCGGCGGCACCCTTGAACTGGTGCTGGAGTTCGCGCCCGCGTTGTCGCACCTGGAACAACTGCTGGCCAGCCTGGACAGCGGCAACCTGATGTGTCGCGAACTCGACTTGCACACGGGTGCTGCCAGCCTGGTTGCCACCGCTACCCCACAACTGTTCAGGTTTGATGGCCAGCGCCTGAGCAGCACCCTTGGGCCTGGTTACCGCCTGCTGCTGATCGGTGCTGGCGCCCTGGCCGAGTACCTCGCAACCATGGCCCTGTTCAACGGCTTCAGTGTCTCGTTGTGCGACCCACGCCCGGAATACACGGCAGGCTGGAGCATCCCCGGCGTTACCCTGCTGCCAGGCATGCCGGACGATGTGGTCCGTGCCTTCAAGGCAGATGTGCGCAGCGCCATCGTTGCCGTCAGCCATGACCCCAAGCTGGACGACCTGGCCTTGCTCGAAGCCTTGCACAGCCCGGCCTTCTACATTGGCGCCATCGGCTCGAGGCGCAACAGCCAACTGCGCCGTGAGCGGCTGATCGAGCATTTCGGCGAAAGCGAAGCGTCGCTGCAGCGTTTGCATGGACCGATAGGCATCTATATCGGCAGCAAGACCCCGGCGGAAATCGCCGTCAGCGTTATGGCCGAGCTGCTGGCGGCAAAAAATGATGTGCATTTGCCTGGCGCGGTCAGCGTCAGCAACGCCAAGGAAGCCGAGCAGCTGGCCCACGCGCTGTAGCAACGGCCTGCGCACGGCCTGTCATTGCCATTGCTCCATGTTCTGCTTCAACAACTGCTGCGGCAGGGCTCCGCCCACGATCCTGGCCATTTCCCGGGCCAGTGCTGCGCGCAGCTGTGGCTGGTTGCAGGGTGAATTATGCGAAATGGCCAGGTACAACCCTTCACTGGAGACCGGTGGCTGCAGTACCTGCACGGCACCGCCAAGACCCAGCGTGCGCGCCAGGGCCATGCCTGGGTACTGTTCGTAAACCACGTAGGCACTGCGCTTGTGCACCAGTTTTTCGAACGCCTGGCGAGCAGTGGGTACCGCTTCGAGCGTGAGATGAGCCTGCGCGTACTCATCGAACTGCTGGCCATGGCTGTTGTTCACCAACGTACCGCCCTTGCGGCCCTTCAGGTCCGCCCATTGCCGGTAGGCAAAGGCGTCACCCTGGCGCACCCAGACCACGCTGGGGGTGGCCAGGAACGGTGGCTCGATGAAGTCCATGTGCTGTTGCCGCGCCTCGGTGCGAAAGTACCCGGCCAGAAGGTCGATCCGACCAGTGCGCACTTCTTCCTGCGCGCGTGACCACGGCCCCGCGTAAACCACGTCGATCTCCAGCCCGAGCTGCTTGCCCAGGTGCTTGAGCAAATCGGCATTGGCACCCATCAACTGCTGCGGGTTGCGCGGATCGCGCCACAGGTAAGGCGGGTATTCCGGGTTACCGGTGGCGGTCAGCCGCCGGCATGTGTCATCGGCTACCGCCGCCAGGGGCAGCAGCATCAGGCACAACAAGGGCAAGGCGTGGCGCAGGCGACGCTTGATCATCAACGACCCTCGGCAGTTGTAACTTCGCCGCCCCGCTGGGTGACCAATGGCTTGAGCAATGCTGGTCGGCTGCATCAGGCGTGGGGCTGTATACAGTCTGGACCATCAGAGGCCGACTAGCGGACCTTTTATGGGCATAAAAAGGAGTGCGGCCCATCGCCGGCAAGCCGGGCTCCCACAGGAGCAGTGCAGACCTCAAGCTTTGCGCCCCCTGTGGGGGCTGATGGGCTGCCAGCAGGGCCTAACTGACCTGCCGCTTGGCCGCCTTCTTGGCGATGGCCTTCATGCGCGTGGCCGCCCGCTGCACGGTCGCCATCTTCTCGGGGCGCTTCATGCCCCGCCATTTGCGGATTTCCTCGCGGGTACGGCCGCAGCTCACGCACAGCTCACTGTTGAGCTGGCACAGCGAAACGCAGGGGTTGTCGATGTCTTTGGCCATATGCCGTTCAGCCGGGCAATTCAGCCCGCGCGCGCGCGCCAGCATCCTTGAACACTTTGCTCACTTCATCGGCCTTGGCCTTGTTGACCGAGTAGGCGGCCACCAGCTCGTCGACAACGCGGAGGCCTTGTTCCAAGGCCGTCTTCAATTGGTCGGCGTCGCAAGCGTCAGCGATATCCCCAAGGTAAGGCGCGATGAGGTAAACGTAACGGTCTTGCAGCTTGAGCGCTTCCAGCGCATCAAGAGCATGCTGGAACCGCTCGGCTGCGGCAGGGCTCATGCTCAGTTTATCGAAATGAATCAGGCTCACACGGTCAGTGGCCATTATTACGAATCTCCGTTTCCTGGTACGGCCGGGCCCGCACGCGACAGCGCTTCTACGGTGCTTGATGTGCGGCCCCGGGTAATGCCCACCAGCGTACCAGAAGCCGAGACAGAAAGGGCCAATGCCCCCAGAACTAAAAGTATTTGCCAAGTCGCGCAAGGGCAGCCCCAGGACGCTATCGGGACAGGTGCCGGCGCTGACCGCGCAGGATAATTCCGCCAGCACTCTACCCGGCCGAGGCGCCAACGCCCTCGGTAGCTCACACAACTACAAGCCTGCACGAACAGGCAAGCCACACAGGGGCCTCAGCATTCATGGTAAAGGAACACATCAACGAAACACTCGACCTTGGCGTTACCGACCCCTCGAAAACCGCAGAAGCCCGCCAGGACCGGCGCTTCGAGGGCAAGCTGGACTGGGTGGTCTTCGGTTTCACCAGCATCCTGGCCATCGCTTTCGTGCTCTGGGGCTTCATCAACCAGGCCAGCCTGGCGCGCAGTGCCTCCACCGCTCAATCGTGGGTCATTCTCAACTTTGGCTGGTTCTTCGTACTGACCTCCACCCTGTTCGTGGTGTTCGTGCTGTGGCTGGCCGCCAGCCGCTACGGGCGTGTACCGCTTGGCCGTGATGGCGAACAGCCAGAGTTTCGCACGGTGTCCTGGGTGGCGATGATGTTCAGTGCCGGCATGGGTATCGGCCTGATGTTCTTCGGCGTGGCCGAGCCGCTGTCGCACTACGTGTCACCGCCGCCCGGCTCGGCCAGCGGGCAGACCAGCGAAGCGATGCAGGTCGCCATGGCGACCACCCTCTTCCACTGGACCTTGCACCCTTGGGCCATGTACGCCATCGTCGGCCTGGTCATCGCCTACGGTACCTTCCGCCGGGGCCGCTCACAGTTGATTTCCGCGGCCTTCCGGCCGTTGATCGGCAAGCACGCCAACGGCCCGCTTGGCCGGCTGATCGACATGATGGCAATCTTCGCCACGCTGTTCGGCTCGGCGGCCTCGCTGGGCCTGGGCGCCCTGCAGATCGCCGGCGGGTTGGAATACAACGGCTGGATCGAAAGCCCTGGCAAGCTGTTCTACATCTCCATCATCACCCTGCTGACCATCGCCTTCGTCTCGTCGGCGGTATCGGGCATCGGCAAAGGCATCCAGTGGTTGTCCAACATCAACATGGTGCTGGCCCTGGTGCTGGCGCTGTTCGTGTTCATGGTCGGGCCGACCCTGCTCATGCTGAACCTGCTGCCGACCTCGCTCGGCATCTACATCAAGATGCTGCCGGAAATGATGGCCCGTACCAACGCCAGCGGTGGCGAGCAGATGAACAGCTGGCTGGCCGGCTGGACAGTGTTCTATTGGGCCTGGTGGATTTCCTGGACGCCATTCGTGGGCATGTTCATTGCCCGCATCAGCCGTGGCCGCACCATCCGCCAGTTCGTTACCGGCGTGCTGCTGGTGCCGAGCCTGGTCAGCCTGGTGTGGTTCACCATCTTCGGCGGCGCGGCCGTCGATGCCCTGCGCGAAGGTGCTTTCCAGCTGGCCAACGGGGCCGTCAACAGCAACCATGCGTTGTACCAGTTGCTGGACAGCTACCCACTGGCCTCGGCGACGTCAGTGCTGGTGATGGTGCTGGTGGGCATCTTCTTTGTCTCGGGCGCCGACGCGGCGTCGCTGGTGATGGGCACGCTGTCGGAGCACGGCACCACCGCACCTTCGCGGCGCACGGTGATCTTCTGGGGCGCGCTGACCGGGACGGTCGCGGCCATCATGTTGGCGATCGGCGACCCACGGGACCCTGGCGAAGCGCTGACCGGGCTTCAGAACCTGACGATCGTGGTGGCCCTGCCGTTTGTGGTGGTGATGGTGCTGCTTTGCCTGGCGCTGTACCGCGACCTGCGCAAAGACCCGATGATGCTGCGCCAGCTGCGCGGCAACGAGCTGATCGAAAAAGCCGTGCTGTATGGGGCGGTGAAGCATGGCGAAGAGTTCTATATCGTGGTGCAGGAGAAAAAGGCGTCGGTCAAGACGGCGAAGGCTGCGAGCGAAACCGCAGACACCTGAACCCGCGCAGCGGTAACGGCTACTGCGCAAAAAAAGCGCCCCACAGGGTAATGCCTGTCAGTTGAGCGTTACTGGGGCTGCTTTGCAGCCCTTCGCGGGCACGCCCGCTCCCACAGGTTTGGCGCTGAACTCGAGAACTGCGCGATCCCCTGGACTGCCCCAAATTACTTAACTGACTTGCATTGCCCGGGGGGCGCAAACATTCACCCAAACCAAAGGAGCTGGAAAGCTACCAAGGTGAATTCACAGCATCGACAGTGGGTACTCGACGATCAGCCGCACTTCGTCCAGGTCCGACTCGAACGCCGTGGCGCGGGTGGTGGCCTGGCGTACCCGTAGCGCCAAGTCCTTGGCCGCACCGCTCTGCACCACGTACTTGACCTCGATATCGCGCTCCCAGCGTTTCTGATCGGTCAGCGGGTTGCCATCGGCACCCCGGCGCATGTATACGGCGTTGGCGTTGCTGTAGTCCGCGTCGCTACCTTTGCTGTAACGGGTCATGAACGACAACCCAGGCACGCCATAGGCCGCCATGTCCAGGTCATAGCGCAGCATCCACGAACGCTCTTTGGGCGAGTTGAAGTCGCTGTACTGGATGGAGTTGTCGAGGAAGATCGAGTCGGCCTGGCGCAAGTAATCGAAGTCGTCGTCGCCATTGTTGCGCTGGTGGGTGAGCGCAAGGGTGTGGGCACCGAAACGCACGCCCAGCTTGGCACTCCAGATATCGTTGTCGAAAGCACCCAGGCGCTGGCGCCCCTCGTCCACGGCCTTGTAGTAATTGAAACCGCCAATCAGCGCCAGTTGCTCGCCAAGCGGCCAACTCAGGCTGGTGCCGGCGTAGTACTGGTTCCAGACATCCTTGAGCCGGCTGCTGAACAGGCTGACACTGGCATATTCGTTGAGGGCGTAGTCGCCGCCGCCGTAGGCGATCCAGGGCGAGTCCACCGGGCCGCCATAGAAGGTGGCGAAGTTTTCCCGCATGCCGCTGGACATGGGCTGGCTCATGGCATGCAGGCGCCCCGCCTGCAAGGTCAGGTCCTTGATGCTGGAGTTCTCCAGGGTCGCGCCCCGAAAGCTCTCGGGCAACAGCCGTGAGTCGCCTGCGGCGACCACCGGGTTAACCGGAAACACATCGCCCACCTTCAATACCGTATCGAAGAGGCGCACCTTGGCCGCGCCGCCAACCTTGGTGTATTCATCGCGCGCCTGGCCGTCATGGTCTACCGGCAATACATCGAACGAACTGCGCCCGCCGTTACGGCCGCCGCCGGTATCGAGCTTGAGGCCGAGCATGGCGAACGCGTCCACGCCGACACCGACCGTGCCTTGGGTAAAGCCCGACTCGAAGCGGGCGATCACGGCGTGAGCCCAGGCCTCGGAGTAGCCATTGTCAGCCGCTTTGCGCGGGTTGTGCGTGGGCGCTGCAGCGTCGCGGTTGTCACGGTTGAAGTAGAAGTTGCGGTTGAGCACATCGAGGGTGCTACCTTCGATGAAACCGTCGGTGTTCTTTTCGGCGGCCAGTGCCTGGCCACCGACGCTGGCCAAGGCCAGGCATGCAGCCAGTTTAAGGGGGTATCTGCAAGTCATCGGATGCTCCTTGAACGTCGCATTTGTTTTTATGTCGGCGTTGCGAGATTGCCCCTCGGCAGATAACGCCAGGATGATCCCCGCATTACAATTGCGTCATCGACGGCGCCCCGGCACGGCTTGGGCGCTGCAACATCCTGCAGACATTTCCGACGCCAGGCAGTGAACCTGCTGACAAAAAAAAGGTCATTCGCTGACGGTCAACTCACCGACCGGTTCATCGGCCCAGTCACCGGCCTACTTTTTCTCCGTTGCAGCGAAGACCAACATGCCCGATTCCCGCCCAACCGCCTCCGCCCTCCCTGCCCTGCGCGGCAGCCTGATCGCCGCCCTGCTGGCGCTTGCCGCACCCGTGCATGCCGAAGAGCCCGCCAGCGACGCACGCTGGGTCAGCGACAGCCTGAGCACCTATGTGCGTAGCGGGCCGACCGACGGCCATCGCATTGTCGGCACCCTCAAGTCCGGGCAAAAGCTGACCCTGCTTGGCAGCCAGGGCAAGTACAGCCAGGTGCGCGGCCAGAATGGCGACGTGGTGTGGATCCTCAGCGAGGACCTGCAGGCGGTTCCCGGCCAGAACGAACGGCTGCCGCTGCTGGATGCGCAGGTGGCAGAGCTCACCGGCCAGCTGAAGACCATCGACGACAGCTGGAAAAACCGCGTGCAAGGCATGCAGGAAACCCTGGACTCGCGCAAGAAGCTGATCGACGAGCTGGAGGCACGCAACAAGGCGCTCAACGAGCAATACGACCAGAGCCAGTCGGAGCTGCGCGACACCCAGGCGCGCCTGGGCGATGAGAACAAACAGGTGATGATGCGCTACATGGTCTACGGTGGCAGCATCGCCGGCGCGGGCCTGCTGGCGGGGCTGATCCTGCCGGCGCTGACCCGCGGGCGCAAGAAGAATGACCGCTGGTTCTGAACTGGGTCAGGCACCGCGCTGCGGCTGCAGATCTTGGAACTTCGCCAGCTCTTCGCGGCAGAACGCCACGAACAACTGCGCCGGCTTGGTCAGCTGTACACGCTTCAACCAAGCCGCGGCCAACCCCGACAGCGCCACCGGCTCGGTGATGTCCAGCATGACCAGGCGCTGGCCGTCGTAGGTGTAGGGCGAATGCGGCCGGGTGACCAACAGCGAGAACCCGAACCCCTGCCCGACCATGCCGCGCACCATCTCGATCGAAGGCGAACTGAAGACGATGTTCGGCGTGAGGCCCAGCTCGTTGAACAGGCTGACGAAGTAGGTACGGCTGGGCGCCACGTCCAGCAAGATCATCGGCTCCGGGCACAGGTCGCGCAGCGAGACCTGGCCCTGGCTGGCAAAACGGTGGTTCTCCGGCAGCAATACGTACGGTTTTTGCGGCGGCATCAGCGGCTCGGCCTCGATGGTGCCATCGAGGTCGTGATCATATAGAAACGCCAGGTCGAAGCTCCCTGCGGTCAGGCCCTGGATCAGGTCCTGCTGCTCGCCGTCGCGCAGGCGGATATCCACGCCAGGGTAGCGCTGGCGGAAACCGGCAATCAGCCGTGGCAGGTACAACGGCGCCACGGTTTCGAAGCAACCGATATCGATCTGCCCGGCAACGGTGTCATTGTCGGCCAGGGCGTTTTGTTCGAACTCATGGGCCATTTGCAGCAGCGACTTGGCCTTGGCGTAAAAGCGCTTGCCGCTGGGCGTCAACGACACACCCTGAGCATGGTGGCGGATGAACAACTGCACCCCGAAGCTTTCCTCCAGGCCTTTGATGGCCGTGGAAATCGACGGCTGGGCGATGTAAAGCTGGCGCGAAGCCTCCGCCACGCTACCGGCTTCTACCGTGGTGACGAAGTACTTGAGTTGTCGCAGGGTATAGGCAGCCACGCTTACCTCTCTAGCGCCGGCCTGGGCGCACGGGAATCGGGATCATGGCTGACACTTTACCCCCGCAGGCGCCCGGGCGGTGGCTGGCGGATCAAGCATTTGCCTATGGCTTGAGCAGGTTTTCCCTGGGTAGGCTCAAGCGCACTGGTCAAATGGCCCTCAGCGTCTTTACTAATGCTTATCGACCCTAGGCATACGGTGTGCACTCATGAAGATCGTCGTCACCAGCATCCTCGTCGACAATCAAGCCAAAGCCCTTGCTTTCTACCATTACGTACTCGGTTTCGAGCCCAAGCAGGACATCCCCATGGGCGACCACCGCTGGCTGACCCTCACCTCGCCCAACGACCCCAACGGCGTTGAGTTGCTGCTGGAGGCGTACGACAGCGAACAGGCCCAGGCCAACCATGCGAGACTCAAGAAAGCCGGTACCCCTGCCACCTCCTTCGCCGTGCGTGACATTCAGGCAGAGTATGCCCGGCTCTGCGCCGCCGGCGTCCAGTTCACCCAGCACCCTACCAACAAGGGGGCGGTAACCGTCGCGGTGTTCGATGACACCTGCGGCAACCTGATCCAGATCGCACAGAAGCACTAACCCCATGCCGCTATGGCACTGCGCAACAATAAGGAAAACAGATGCGCCACGAATTCAGCGAAGTGCTCAATGACGGGGTCGACTACTTTCTGCTGGGCGATATCCAGTTGCTCGAACGGTTCAAGCAGGACCAGCAACTGCCCGATGACCTGGCCTACGCCTTCACCCATGACGACAGCGGAGACCAAGCCGTGAGTGAAGGTGTGGTGCTGCCACTGGCCGGGGTCGATAACCTGCCGTACCGCATTCTGTTCACCCTGGACAACCACACACCAGCGCTGCGCGAAGCTGGCAGCCGCCTGAAGCACCAGCGCAACGGCTATGTACTGCGCGTCGAGCACGGGGCGCTGATGCTGTATACCTGGCGGATGCTTCAGCACTTCACGCCCAAGACGCTGGGTGACTTCTTGGCGCGTTACCAGGTACCGGGGCGGCCGATCATCGAGCTGGACAATGGCTGGTATGACGTGGAGGTGCTGGCCGGCGCAGTGGTGCGCGACGCCTTGTACGAGCCAGCATTCGAGTTCGTGTTGAAAAAGCGCTGGAACCGGGGCCGGCCGGCCACCGTGGACACTGGCTACGCGTTCGGGCTGCGCGGCTATTACGACTGATGGTTGCCTGCCCCGGTGTGCGGCGCCGCCAGGGCTAAACCCCGAGGGGGTGCACCGCTGCCACTGACGCTATCGGCCCCTTAAGCTCGACCTGGTTGCCATCCGGGTCGTAGCAGTACAGCGACGGCCCTTCGCCTTCGGCACCGTAGCGTTTCTCGGCAGGTTCTACCTGCACCCCCGCCGCTTGCAGGTAGGCCAGCAAGGCGGGCTCATCGAATGGCTCGATACGCAGGCAGAAATGATGCAGGTTGCGCCCCTCGGCGCCCGGCGCCGCACCACCGGTTCGCCCCAGCGGCCCGTCCAGCGTAACCAGGTCGATCATCGCCGTGCCCGTGGCCAGGTGCACCATGCCCAGGTCCTCACGCACGCGGCTGACCGAACAGCCAAGCAGGTCGGTATAGAACGCCACGCTGCGCGGCAGGTCCCTGACCCGCAGTACCAGGTGGTCGATGTGCTGGATGGCGAAGGGTCGCATGGCGGGCTCCTGCTGGCCTGGGGGTGTACCACCATAGCGCAGGGCCCCAGGCCATAACCAGCACTCGCTACTCATTCACCAGGCGTTGCAGCATGCCCCCTTCGTGCCGCGCGATGATGCGCAGCAGTTGGTCGGCCAGCGCCCGGTCCGGCGCATCCAGGTGGAAATGATGACCGCCCGGGTGCCAGGACACCTTCGCATGGTCGGGCAAAGCTGCCTGGCGCTGGCTGAACGCATCGCCGGAAAATGCCCCCTGGCGACCGAACATCAGGTACAACGGGCAGCGGATCTGGCTGAGCAGGTCGCACGCTTCGCGCTCGGTCAGCGGCATGGGTTCGGGCAGCACCAGCCGCGGGTCGTGGCGCCAGCAATAGCCCTCGCCCAGTTGTAACAGGTCGCGCATGGCCAACAAGCGGGCGGCGCCTTCGGACAGCTCGGTGTCCAGCCGCTCGCGGCGTTGCGCCAAGGCGGTGTCGAGGTCATCGAAGCGGGCGGCGCCCGGCTCGCCGAAGCCCGGTAGCTGGCTGCGCTGCACCATGCGCTTGAGCCGATAGGCCCGCGCCAGGTGCTGCACGCGGTCATCCTCGGCGACGGTGAACGGTGCCCCCATGCCGTCGAGGAACGTCATGCTGGCGATGCCGCTGGTCATGGCCGCAAGCAGCGACGCCACCCCCGTGCCCATGCCGTGGGCCAGTACATGGAATTGGCTCAGGCCGAGGCTGTCGGCAACCGCCAGCATGTCCTCGGCGTGCTCCCACAGGTAATAGCCACTGTCGTGCCGGCGATGGTCGGAACGCCCATGGCCGACCAGGTCGGGGGCCACGACGAAACAGTGTTCGAGCAGCGGTGCCAAGCGGTCGAACGAGGCTGCATTGTCCAGCCAACCATGCAAGGCCAAGACCGGCATGCCGTCCTCCCGGCCCCAGCAGCGCACCGCGATTTCGATGCCATTGTTGTCCAGCAAGTAATCCTTGGGTGTCGACGATGAACGCATGGGTAGCTTCCTGACTAAGGCCTGGCAAGGCCGCGACACCCCTACCTTGGCGCGATGCCGGCAGCCGCGTTGGTGCCGGGCCGACACTTGCATAGGCCAGACCGACACCCCTCAGCTGAACGGCGCCCCTTGCTCGCCGGCCACAGCGCCCTTCACTGCCCGCGCAGGTCCTCGAAGAATGCCTGCCGGCCATCGACCCGTGCAGACGCCCTTGGCGCCACTGCCGCTTCGCCGCTGGCGGCCTCGACGTGCCAATAGCAGTGCTGCACGGCACGGGTCACTGCCACGTAGGCCAGGCGCTGCACTTCTTCCTTCTGCGCGGTATCGAACGGCTGAGCGTCTGCGGCCTTGCCCAACCCGGCCTGGCGGTAGACCTGGTTCTTGTAGGGGGAGCTGGTCAGGTACTGGCAGTCGCCGAGCATGAACACCGCGTCGGCCTGCAGCCCCTTGGCACTGTGGTAGGTCAGCTGGCGCAGCCGGCGTTGCTCGGCCGGCAGCGCGGACTCGGCTTGCACCACGCTTTGCAGGTGCTCGCTCATCAGTGCCCGGTCGCTGCCCTTGCGGTACAGCATCATCACCGTCTCGCCGCGCTGGTAGTGCTCCATAAGTGTCTGGCCCAAGGCTGCCTCATCGCGGTCGAAGACCTTGACCGGCGAGCCCGGCAATTGCGCGGCGGGGCCGCTGGCGCGGGCCTTCTTGCCGGCAATTGCCGGGGTGCCCTTGACCAGGTGCTCGGCGGCATCGATCACCTGTTGCTGGCAACGGTAGTTATCGACCAGCATCACGCGGGTGTTGGCCGGTGCAGCAAAGGCCTTGGTGAATTCCATGAAGTACTTGGGTGAACTGCCGCGCCAGCCATAGATCGACTGCCAGTCGTCGCCCACGCACAGCAGTGACGAATGCTGGGCATGCCGCCCAGTGTGCATGGCCGGGCCGCGTCGGCGTATTTCGCGCAAACTCGCACGCAGCCAGCTGACGATCTGTGGCGACACGTCCTGGAACTCGTCGATCATCAGGTGCGCCAATGGCCGCAACAGCGGGTCGGGTAGCAGGCGCAGGTTTTCCGGGTTGTTTTCGCCGAACAGGGCGAACATGCGATTGTAGCTCATCACCGGTGGCGACAGGCCCAGCAGGTGCGCTTCCAGGGCTTTCCAGTACAAGGCCAGGGCCTCGAAGAACAGGGCGTCGCTGTCACCGCTGGGGAAACTCATCGACGCCACGGCCGTGTTCACCTCAAGGCCAAGGTTCTCGATGAAATTGGCAGCCCCCACGAACGCATCCAGCAGCGGCACCGCCGCCAGCTCGCCCTTGACCTTGTACTCGAAGCCAGGGCCCGCCACGGCATCACCGGCCAGCGACGCTGCCAGGCGCCGGGCCATGGCGTAGTTGTCCAGCCAGATCAGCGGCCGGTCGCAGAACGCCTGCAACAAAGTGCGTTTGACCGCCCACTCACCGCGTACCGCCAGCTTGGCGCCAGGGCGCTGGTACTGCGCGCTTTCCGTCGGATCGAAGCCGAGCACCACCAACGGCCCGCCCCCCGCCAGGCGCCCATGCACATGAAACCGGCTGCCACGAATCTCGACGGTATCGCGGCACGGTTCGATACCTGTGATCGGCCAGGCGCCGGCAGCGAACCAGAGGTCCTCGATCACATCACACAGCTCTTCGTCGCGCTGCGCAGCCAATTGCGTAACCTGGGCGCGTTTTTGCACCTCGGGGTTGTTCGGGTCCAGGGGTTTGAGCTGCAAGGCTTCGCTTCGCAGCAAGCCGACCAGCTCGGCAAAGCGTGGGCTTTCATGCAGCACGCGGCTGTAGCACTGGTTCAGTTGCTGGCGCTGGGCGTCATTCAAGCGCAGGTCGAACGGGTTGCTGTCGGCCTCGGCTTCGCGCCCGGCTGGCATGTCGCTGCCCAGCGTTTCGAAAGCACGCAGCTGGTCAAAACCCGGCAGGCTGCGCACCAGCGGCAGAATGCGTGAATGGAAGGTCCGCACCAGCTCGCGCGCCTGCGCCGGTTGCAGGTTGATCTGCCACAGGGCGAATACCTGCACCAGGCGCTTGATGAAGTCTTTGCGCGACTCGCGGGTAAAGGTGACCACGGTCATCGCGTCCAGCTCGTAGCCCAGGTAATGGCGCAACAGCAGGATGCGCAGTACCAGCGACGTCGATTTGCCCGCGCCCGCCCCGGCCACCACGCAGGTAGACGGGGTGTCGCTGAAAATCAGTTTCCATTGCGCAGCGCTGGGTTGCGCTTCGGCGGGCAGGCGCAGGGCCACATCGGCCTTGAAGCGTTTTTTCAGTTCAGCCGTCAGCGGCAGGCGCCAGTCGTCGAAGAGGTTGTCGTCGCAGCCAGGCACGGCAGCATCCTCGGGGCGGCTGTCGCGGATCACCAGCACCTGGCGCCCGGCCTCGTAGCCGGCTTCCCGGCCACGCTCGAAACCATCGCGCACACCCTCGGCATGGCCCCTGCGTTGCCCGGTGGCATGGCCCAGGAACCATGAGTCCCGGTGCTGCGCCTGCAAGCCGGTCAGGCAGCGCCCCAGCAGGCGCAGCACCGGGCCTCATGGTTCCTGGGCCATGCCACCGGGCAACGCAGGGG
>NZ_QJRK01000052.1:0-51999 GCF_003205245.1 Pseudomonas sp. MB-090624
GGCCTCCCCGGAAGTGCTTCTTCAGCCTGACGAGAATAACTTCTCCCGCCAGGCCAGTCACAACATACAAGGAGCGAGCGCAGCTCGCGATGCGCCGCGCGGGCGGCGCTCGATCTCACAGGCGCTGAAAGAATCGAGGCGAGCCAACGGTTGACCACCCGCCAACCACTGCGTAGCCTTGCCACTTCGAGGTTCTTCGGCCAGGCCGAAGCTAAGACGGGAACGCGGTACAAGCCGCGGCTGCCCCCGCAACTGTAAGCACCGACAACGGATCGACACAGCCACTGCGCCAACGCGCGGGAAGGCGTCATCCCGCCAGACTGCTGCCGTGGCAGGCAACTGGAACGGTGCAAGCCAGGAGACCTGCCTCATCACGTTTTCGACTTTCAACCGGGCGGGGTGATCCGGTGGCGAACAAGCCCGGCCGGCCTGGCCGGTGGCTGTCGTCCTGCATGCCCGCGCCATACTGCCAAGGGCACTGCGACATGAAAACACTGGCCAAGCTCCCCGTTACCATCGTTACCGGCTTTCTCGGCTCGGGCAAGACCACGTTGCTGCGCCACATGCTCGACAACGCCCAGGGCCGCCGCATCGCGGTCATCGTCAACGAGTTCGGCGAACTGGGCATCGATGGCGAAATCCTCAAGCAATGCAGCATCGGTTGCACTGAAGAGGAGGCCACCGGCCGCGTTTACGAGCTGGCCAACGGCTGCTTGTGCTGCACCGTGCAGGAAGAATTCTTCCCGGTGATGCGCGAGCTGGTGGCACGCCGTGGCGACCTGGACCACATCCTGATCGAGACTAGCGGCCTGGCCCTGCCCAAACCGCTGGTGCAAGCCTTCCAGTGGCCGGAAATCCGCAACGCCTGCACCGTCGACGCCGTGATCACCGTGGTCGACAGCCCGGCGGTGGCTGCCGGCACCTTTGCCGCCTACCCGGACCAGGTCGATGCGCAGCGCAAGCTGGACCCCAACCTGGACCACGAGTCGCCCCTGCATGAGCTGTTCGCCGACCAGCTCGCCAGCGCTGACCTGGTGGTATTGAACAAGGCTGACTTGATCAACGCCGAAGGCCTGGCCAAGGTGCGTGCCGAAGTCGCCGAAGAACTGCCGCCGGCGGTGAAAGTGGTCGAAGCCAGCAGCGGCAAGCTGCCACTGGAAGTGCTGCTGGGCGTGGGCGCCGAGTCCGAGGCGCACATCGATGGCCGCCGTACCCACCACGACTCGCACCACGACGGCGACGACCATGACGATCATGACCACGACGCCTTCGACTCCATCTCCATCGACCTGCCGGAAGCCGACGAAAGCCTGCTGCTCGACGCCCTGACCCAGCTGGTGGTGGAGTTCGGCATCCTGCGTGCCAAAGGCTTCGCTGCCATCCCGGGCAAGCCGATGCGCCTGCTGGTGCAAGGCGTGGGTACCCGTTTCGACAAGCACTTCGATCGTGCCTGGCGTGCCGACGAGCCGCGCATCACCCGCCTGGTGCTGATCGGCCAGGACCTTGATGCGGCCCAGCTGGAAGCGCGCCTGCGCCAGGCCTTGGGCGCCTGACCCATGCACCTGCTGCGGACCCAGCCCGGCGGCTTTGTGCCGGATGACAGCATCGCCGACCTTGGCCAGACACCCGCCGAACTGGTGATACTCTGCAGCGGCGATTCTCACCTGGCATTGCTGGCCGACACGGCCGAGCAATTGCCCGCAGGCTTCCCCAGCCTGCGCCTGGCCAACCCGATGCAGGTGCAGAACCACGCCTCGGTTGACCTGTACGTTGACCAGGTGCTGCGCCATGCCAAGGTCATCCTGGTGTCGCTGCACGGTGGCGTCGGTTATTGGCGCTATGGCGTAGAACAACTGGTCGAACTGGCAGCCCGTGGCGTGCAGCTGATCCTGGTGCCGGGCGACGACCGCCCGGACCCGGAACTGACCAGCCTGGGCAACGTCACCGGCGCGCAGGCCGAACGCCTGTGGCACTACCTGCGCCAAGGCGGCAAGGCCAACGCCATCAACCTGTTCAACTGCCTGGCCAGCCAGTGGCTGGGCCGCGACTATGCCTGGGACGAGCCGCAGCCGTTGCCGCGCACGGCGGTGTACCACCCACAAAAGGGCAGCGCGGCGCTGGAAGACTGGTACCCGCAGTGGCACCCCGAACACCCGGTAGCGCCGCTGCTGTTCTACCGCTCGCACCTGCAAGCGGCCAACACCGCGTTCATCGACGTGTTCTGCCAGCGCCTGCAGGCGGCCGGTCTGAATCCATTGCCGATCGCCGTGGCCAGCCTGAAGGAAAGCGCCTGCCTGGAGCAGGTCGAAGCCTGGCTGGACGAGGTCGGCGCCGAGGTGCTGGTCAACACCACCGGTTTTGCCCTCTCCAGCCCCGAACGCCCCAACCTGCGCCCGTTCCGCCGTGATATCCCGGTGTTGCAGGCCATTTGCGCGCAGGACAACCAGCCCGGCTGGGAAGCCAGCGAACAGGGCCTGGGTGCGCGCGACCTGGCCATGCACATAGCCTTGCCCGAACTGGACGGGCGCATCATCACCCGGCCGGTCAGTTTCAAGGACATGGCCTGGCGCAGCGAGCGCAGCCAGTCGGACGTGGTGTGCTACCGCGCCCACCCCGAACGCATGGACTTCGTCGCCGAGCTGGCGCGCCGTTGGGTCGAGCTGGCGCGCCTGCCCAATGGGCAGAAGCGCGTGGCCCTGGTGCTGGCCAACTACCCGACCCGGGATGGCCGTATTGGCAACGGTGTTGGCCTGGATACGCCCGCTGCGGCCCTGAACATCCTCAAGGCATTGCAAGCCGAAGGCTACCCGGTGGCCGACCTGCCGGGCAGTGGCACGCAGCTGATCCAGCAGTTGCTCGGTGGCGTGACCAACGACCTTGACAACCTCGACCAGCGCCCTTGCGCCCAGAGCTTGAGCCTGGCCGACTACCAGGCTGCGTTCGCGCGCCTGCCCGAAGCCAACCGCCAGGCGGTGCTGGAACGGTGGGGGCCACCCCAGCAGGACCCGATGTTCCGCAGTGGCCGGCTGATGGTCGCCGGCCTGCGGTTTGGCCTGACCTTTGTCGGCATCCAGCCGGCACGTGGCTACCAGGTGGACCCCAGCGCGGTCTACCACGACCCCGACCTGGTGCCGCCACATGGTTACCTGGCGTTTCACTTCTGGCTGCGCCATGCCTTCGCTGCCGACGCGGTGATACACGTCGGCAAGCACGGCAACCTCGAATGGCTACCAGGCAAGGGCGTAGGGCTGTCGGCGCAGTGCTGGCCGGACGCCTTGCTCGGCCCGCTGCCGAACATCTACCCGTTCATCGTCAACGACCCCGGTGAGGGCGCCCAGGCCAAGCGCCGTACCCAGGCGGTGATCATCGATCACCTCATGCCACCGCTGACCCGTGCCGAGACTTACGGGCCGTTGCGCCACCTGGAGCAACTGGCCGACGAATTCTATGAGGCGCAACTGCTCGACCCTCGGCGGGCGCGCGAGTTGCAGCGCGACATCCTCGAACTGGTCAAGGTCAACCATATCGACCGCGAGCTGCAGCTGGAGGGGCAGCTGGACGATGCTGCCGTGTGGCTGCCGCGCATGGACACTTACCTGTGCGACCTCAAGGAGTCGCAGATCCGCGACGGCCTGCATGTGTTTGGCCAATCGCCTGCCGGGCGCCTGCGGCTGGATACGCTGCTGGCGTTGCTCAGGGTCGAGCGCGGCGATGGCCGAGGCGGCAATGCCAGCTTGCTACGCACCTTGGCCAAGGCGCTGGTGCCCGGCTTCGACCCACTGGATTGCGAACTCGGCCAGCCGTGGCAGGGCGCCCGCCCCGAGCCGTTGCAAGCGGTAACCAGCGAGGCATGGCGCACCTGTGGCGATACGCGGGAGCGCCTGGAGCTATTGGCGCTGCAACTGATCGAGCAGGCGCTGGCCGGCAGTGCACAGCTACCTGACAGCCCCGCATGGCACCCCGTGCATGCGGTGCTGCAAGCCCTGTGCATGGAGGTGGCGCCGGGCCTGGATGCCTGCGGCAGCGCAGAAATGCAGGGCTTGCTGGCAGCGCTGGCCGGGCGCTTCGTGCCGGCAGGGCCCAGTGGCGCGCCCAGCCGTGGCCGCCTCGATGTGCTGCCCACCGGCCGTAACTTCTATACCGTGGACGTGCGCAACCTGCCTACCACCACGGCCTGGCGCCTGGGCTTCGCCTCGGCCAACCTGATTCTTGAACGCCACCTGCAGGACCATGGCGACCACCTGCGCCAGTTGGGCCTTTCAGTGTGGGGTACCGCTACCATGCGTACCGGCGGCGACGACATCGCCCAGGCCATGGCACTGATGGGCGTACGGCCGGTGTGGGCCAGCGGTAGCCAACGGGTCGATGACTTCGAGATCTTGCCGCTGAGTTTGCTCGACCGCCCACGGGTGGACGTGACCTTGCGCGTTTCCGGGTTCTTCCGCGATGCCTTCGGCAACCTGATCCGCCTGTTCGATGCCGCGGTGCAAGCGGTGGCGGCGCTGGACGAGCCCGACGACCTCAACCCCCTGGCTGCCCGAGTACGCACCGAGCGCGCTGCGCTGCAGGGCCAGGGTGCAAGCGCCGAACAGGCCGCTCGGGAGGCAGGCTGGCGGGTCTTCGGGGCCAAACCCGGCGCCTACGGTGCCGGGGTGCAGAACGCCATCGACGGCCGCCTGTGGCACAGCCGCGAAGACCTGGCCGAGGTCTACCTCAACCATGGCGGCTATGCCTACGGCGGCAGCGATGACGGCACCCCGGCCCGCGCCCAGTTCGCCCAGCGCCTGGCCAAGGTCCAGGCGGTGTTGCAAAACCAGGACAACCACGAGCACGACCTGCTCGATTCCAACGACTACTACCAGTTCCAGGGTGGCATGCTGGCGGCTTCGGAAACCCTGGGCGGGGCCGGCGTGGCCAGTTACCACGGTGACCACAGCCAGGTGGACCGGCCGCGCATCCGCACCTTGAAAGAAGAGCTGAACCGGGTGATCCGCGCCCGTGCGTTGAACCCCAAATGGATCGATGGGGTCAAGCGACATGGCTACAAAGGCGCCTTCGAGATGGCGGCGACGGTGGACAACCTGTTTGCCTTCGACGCCACCACGCACCTGATCGACGACCATCATTACCAGGGGCTGGCCGACGCCTATGTGCTCGACCCGGCCACCCGCGACTTCATGCGCGAGCACAACCCCGAGGCCTTGCGTGACCTTACCGAGCGCCTGCTGGAGGCCCAGCAACGTGGCCTGTGGCAAGCGCCTGGTGACTACCGCGAAGCGCTTGAGGAGCAACTGCTCGACGGCGAGGAACAGGCTTGACATGAGTGAACCCGTACAATTTCCGCTGGCGGCCGTGGTGGGTGCCGAGGACCTGAAGCTGGCCCTGTGCCTGACGGCCATCGACCCGAAAATCGGCGGCGTGCTGATCGAAGGCCCGCGCGGCATGGCCAAGAGCACCTTGGCCCGTGGCCTGGCCGACCTGCTGGGTGAGGGCCCGTTCGTGACCCTGCCGCTGGGTGCCAGTGAGGAACGGTTGGTCGGTACTCTGGACCTCGACGCCGCGCTTGGCCAAGGCAAGGCTCAGTTCTCCCCAGGGGTGCTGGCCCAGGCCGATGGCGGCGTGCTGTATGTGGATGAAGTCAACCTGCTGCCAGATACCCTGGTCGACCTGTTGCTTGACGTGGCCGCCAGCGGTACCAACCGCGTCGAGCGCGACGGCATCTCGCACCGCCACAGCGCCCGCTTCGTGCTGATCGGCACCATGAACCCGGAAGAAGGCGAACTGCGCCCGCAGTTGCTCGACCGGTTCGGCCTTAATGTGGCCCTGCAAGGTTTGCCCGAACCTGCGGCC
The DNA here is from genome assembly GCF_003205245.1 of Pseudomonas sp. MB-090624. Taxonomy (NCBI): domain Bacteria; kingdom Pseudomonadati; phylum Pseudomonadota; class Gammaproteobacteria; order Pseudomonadales; family Pseudomonadaceae; genus Pseudomonas; species Pseudomonas sp. MB-090624. Next base: position 5,851 of record NZ_QJRK01000052.1, read on the forward strand.
CGGCAGCAGATCATCCGTCGGCGCCTGGCCTTCGACCATGACCCGCAGGCTTTTTGCGCGCAATGGGCGCAGGCGCAGGCGCAGTTGCGCGAGCGCTGCCAGGCGGCGCGCCATGTGCTGGCGGGCATTGCGCTGGACGACCAGGCACTGGCCTGGATCACCGAGCGCTGTTTTGCTGCTGGCGTGGATGGCGTGCGCGCCGACCTGGTCTGGCTGCGCGCGGCGCGCGCCCACTGTGCCTGGCGCGGTGGTGCAGCCATTGAAGAAACCGACGTGGAGGCCGTAGCCGAATTTGCCTTGCGCCATCGCCGCCGGGTGGCGCCACAGGCCAATCCGCCAGCCCCCCCGCAACAGGCCGAACAGCCGGCCGGCAGCAACCCTGGTGAACAAGGCGGGCAGGGCGATTGGGGTGCATTGCCCGCGCAGCCGGTGGCCAGTGGCGCCCGTCGCGAGGTGCCAAACTGGGCAAAAAAGCCCTGAGCCCCCCCCAGCCACACGCCATAGGGGGGGATGCCAAGGCGGGTGCAGGCAAGCAGCACGGTGCCAGCCGAGGGCGCGCACGCGACGCGTTGGCAGGTAGGGTCGCCTGGCTGCCGACTTTGCTCAAGGGGCGCCCACGCCAACGCCAGGACCTGTGCTGGCAGCAACGCCGGGCCAGGCCTGCCGAACTGTGGTTGGTGATCGTCGATGCGTCGGCCTCAACCCGCCGCCACCAGGCCTTGGCGCAGACCAAGGGGGTGTTGGCAGCACTGTTCGATCAGGCTTATCGCCAGCGTGCTCGCCTGGCGCTGCTCACGGCCAGCGGGCGCACGCCGCAGTGGCAGCGCCATGGCCTCAAGGCGTCGGCGGCCTTGCAGCCATGGCTACAGGCGTTGGGGGCTGGCGGGGGCACGCCACTGTTCGCAGCCCTGGAGCAGGCCCGGCATTGGCTGCAGGCACGCCAGCGGGCACACCCGCAAGAAGTGCTGCGCTGCCTGGTGTTTACCGATGGGCGCGTGCAGCACAGCAACACGGTCCAACCCATGCCTTGTGCCACGCTGTTGGTGGACATGGAACTGGCACCGGTACGGCTAGGGCGTGCCCAGCGCCTGGCCGAGCAATTGCAGGCGGATTATCAGCACTTGCACCACTTCAAGCTGGCGTATTGAACAGGGGCACTGCGGCACAATGTCGCAAGTGACAAAGTTGTCAGGCCTGCACGATGAAAGTTGCACAAGTGCATGGCGCTGCACGCACTTGTTATAAACGCCGGTATTATTTCGGCATCGACCAAGGTTGCAGGTCGTAACCTTTTTCGCACAATTCGGCGCGCACTTCCTCGATCAGGCTGGCCCACTGCGCGGGGTCGGAGTAGATGCGCGAAGACACCTGCTTGGCGCCAATGCGGGTGTTGGTCCGGTCGATCACTGCCAGGCTGAGTTCACCAGTGCCATTGGGGGCATCCCAGGCTACGCACTGGAAGGGTTCGAAGGCGTGGTCGGCAATCAGCAGTGCTTCGTTGACACGGAGCGGGGCATTCATGGTTCGGTCTCTCTATGGTCCCAAACAGCGAAGTAAGTCCGCGTTGCTTAAAAGTCGCCTCAGGTGCGCGAAGTGCAGCGCGGGGTTATGTGTACTGATGCTCGCTGTGCGGTAGCAAGTCACACATTGCGAATAAATTTTTTGCCAGGGCTATCTCCGTTATTCCCTGCGCCGCCATGTGATGTCGTTAAAGTGCGAAAATTCCCGTGGGCGTTTGTAAAAAAATGCGTCGGCAGACGGACGGTACTGGGCAGTGTCAACTTCGTTGCTACTGTTAAACGGGCGCCACAACTTGCTGTTTTACTTTAAAAAAATCAAACAATGGCGCCAAGGATCGGTCATGCAACAGCCTGCCGCGCAACGCCGTTTGCTGATCGTCGACCCCTGCGACGATTGCCACCGCCTATTGCCGGGCCTGCGCAACGCCGGCTGGGATGTCGACAGCTGCATGCTCGCCGCCGCACTGGACCACCCCTGCGATGTGGGCCTGCTGCGCTTGCAGGCCGCGCACCTGCGGCACCCGGACGCGGTCAAGGACATGATCAAGCGCAGCAACACCGAGTGGATCGCCGTGCTGAGCGCCGACCAACTGCGCATGCCAGCCTTCGGTGACTTTGTGTGTGAGTGGTTTTTCGACTTCCACACCTTGCCGTTCGACGTCTCGCGCGTGCAGGTTACCCTGGGCCGGGCGTTCGGCATGGCGCGCCTGCGCGGCAAGGGTGCGGTCAAGGTCGATGAAGCGAACGACGAGTTGCTCGGTGACAGCCGGCCGATTCGCGAACTGCGCAAGCTGCTGGGCAAACTGGCGCCTACCGAATCACCTGTGCTCATCCGCGGTGAAAGCGGCACTGGCAAGGAGCTGGTGGCGCGCACGCTGCACCGCCAGTCGCAGCGCAGTGATCAGCCGTTCATCGCCATCAACTGTGGCGCCATCCCTGAGCATTTGATCCAGTCCGAATTGTTCGGCCACGAGAAAGGGGCTTTTACCGGGGCGCACCAGCGCAAGGTCGGGCGTATCGAAGCGGCCCACGGCGGCACCTTGTTCCTGGACGAAATTGGCGACTTGCCGCTGGAACTCCAGGCCAACCTGCTGCGCTTTTTGCAGGAGAAGCACATCGAGCGGGTAGGCGGCAGCCAGCCAATACCGGTGGATGTGCGGGTGTTGGCGGCGACCCACGTGGACCTGGAACGGGCCATCGAGCAGGGGCGTTTTCGCGAAGACCTGTATTACCGCCTGAACGTATTGCAGGTGGTGACAGCACCGCTGCGCGACCGGCACGGCGACTTGTCCATGCTGGCCAACCATTTTGCCCATTTCTACAGCCTGGAAACCGGGCGCCGGCCGCGTTCCTTCAGTGAACACGCCTTGGCAGCCATGGGCCACCATGACTGGCCGGGGAACGTTCGCGAGCTGGCCAACCGCGTACGCCGCGGGCTGGTGCTGGCCGAAGGGCGGCAGATCGAGGCGCAGGACCTGGGCTTGCAGTTGCACGACCAGGAACAGCAGCCGTTAGGCACCCTGGAAGAATACAAGCATCGCGCCGAGCGCCAGGCCTTGTGCGATGTGCTCAACCGGCACAGTGACAACCTGAGCATGGCTGCCAAGGTGCTGGGGGTTTCGCGGCCGACGTTCTACCGCTTGTTGCACAAGCACCAGATACGCTGAGCGTTACACCACGGCACCTGGGCGAACATCACCCAGGGCCGAACCCCTCAATGGGGCCCGCGCGGGATGGTCTTGAGCAGGTCTTCGGGGCTGATGTGCCCAACCACTTGTGCAACCGCGCTGCCCGGTGTCGGCAGGTCGATGATATGGCTCTTCATCTTGCCGATCACATGCATCTCGCACGGCTTGCAGTCGAACTTCAGCGTCAGTACCTCGTCGCCCTGAATCAGCTGCATGGGCGCGACCTTGGTGCGTACGCCGGTGACACCCTTGGCCTGCTTGGGGCACAGGTTGAAGCTGAAACGCAGGCAGTGCTTGGTGATCATCACCGGCACCTCGCCGTGCTCTTCATGGGCCTCGTAGGCGGCGTCGATCAGTTGCACGCCATGGCGGTGGTAGAAGTCGCGAGCCTTCTGGTTGTACACGTTGGCCAGGAACGAAAGGTGCGACTCGGGGTACACCGGCGGCGGCGTGGTCTCGGCCTTGCGCGCGCCGCGTGGGTGAGCCTGTACCCGCGCGGCGGTCAGTGCCTCGATGGCCTCGCGGCGCAGGGCCTTGAGCTGCGAGTTGGGGATGAAGTACGCCTGCGGGGCGTCCAGCTCGATACGGTCGGCGTGGTACATAGTGGTACCCAGCTGGCCGAGCAGGTCGTGCAGTTGCTCCAGTGCCTGCTGGGGCTTGTTGGCGACGCCGAACGGGCCCTCCAGGGCTACCTGCACACTGACCCCTTCCTCGCTGCTCAGGGTCAGCAGCAGGCGTTGCTCGCGCAGCACCGCGTGCCACTCCATGCCCACCCGGCGTTCGGAGGACGTGCGCTGCAGGGCCTGTTGCCAGTTGTGGTCCAGGTTGCGCGACAACGGGTGGTTGGGGCGCAGCTTGTGCAACCCTTCGGGCATTTCATTGGGCTCGACGCGATAGCGGTAGCGTGTTTGGCCGTCTTCTTCAAACTCGCCACGGGGCTCGGCGATGTTGGCGCGAAAACCCAGCACTTCGCGTTTGACCAGCACATTCAGGCCGTCGCCGTTGGTCAACGGCACGTCGGTCACCACGTGCAGGTCGCGCTTGCCGACCTTTTCCACCACGCCCACCGGCAGGCCGGTGAAGGTTGGCGAGTCGAACGCGCCGATATCGACCTTGCGGTCGGTGACGAAGTAGTCGGTGCTGCCGCGGTGGAAGGTCTTGTCCGGGTCGGGCAGGAAGAAGTGCTCGGTGCGCCCGCTGGAAGCGCGGGCATAGTGCGGGCGGCCCTCCAGGATGGCATCCAGTTCCTTGCGGTAGTGGGCCGTGATGTTCTTCACATAGCCCATGTCCTTGTAACGCCCTTCGATCTTGAACGAGCGCACGCCGGCATCGACCAGGTCGGCCAGGTTGGCGGTCTGGTTGTTGTCTTTCATCGACAGCAGGTGTTTCTCGAACGCGACCACGCGGCCCTGGTCATCCTTCAGGGTGTAGGGCAGGCGGCAGGCCTGCGAGCAGTCGCCACGGTTGGCGCTGCGCCCGGTTTGCGCGTGGGAGATGTTGCACTGGCCGGAAAATGCCACGCACAGTGCACCATGGATGAAGAACTCGATGGCCGCGTCGGTTTCGGCGGCGATGCTGCGGATTTGCTGCAAATTCAGCTCGCGGGCCAGCACCAGTTGCGAGAAACCGGCCTGGTCGAGGAATTTCGCCCGCTCCAGGGTGCGAATGTCGGTCTGGGTGCTGGCGTGCAGCTCGATCGGCGGGATATCCAGCTCCATCACCCCCAGGTCCTGCACGATCAGTGCATCGACACCGGCGTCATGCAACTGGTGGATCAGCTTGCGCGCCGGCTCCAGCTCGTTGTCGTGGAGGATGGTGTTGATGGTGGTGAACACGCGCGCATGGTACCGATGGGCGAACTCGACCAGTTCGGCAATGTCGCTGACTTCGTTGCAGGCATTGTGGCGCGCGCCGAAGCTTGGGCCGCCGATGTAGATGGCATCAGCGCCGTGCAGGATCGCCTCACGGGCGATGGCCACGTCACGCGCAGGGCTGAGCAGTTCCAGCTGGTTCTTTGGAAGGGACATGTCGTTGTATTTTCGGGCTGTCACGGGTTAGGCGCGCATTGTAGCGGCGAAACGGGCTGGCGGCACCCTTGGGCTGCCCGAAGGTGTGCAGCCAGGGTGCGAGGGGGCGGCAACGACGGTCGGTCAGCGCTTGGCGGCCATCGCCGTCACTTCGACGCGCATGCCGTCGAACGCCAGGGCGGCCACGCCAACGGCGGCACGTACCGGCCAGGGTTTGCTGAAGAAGCGCTGGTACACTTCGTTGAATGCCGCGCGGTCGGCCATGTCGGTCAAGTAGATGGTCAGGTGCAGTACGCGGTCCATGCCGCTGCCGGCTTTTTCCAGCGCCACTTTCAAGGCCTGCAGGGTGCACTCGCTTTGCGCGACGATGCCACCCAGCTCCAGGCTGCCGTCGGCACGGGTTGGGATCTGGGTGGTGACCAGCACGCCGTTGTACTCGGCGACGTCGGAAGAAATCGAGTCGGCGTCCGGGTCGGGGGTATAGATGATGTCTGCTTGAGCCATGGTGTGGTTTGCCTTGCAACGGAAGGAAGCGGCAAGCCTACGCGAGCGCAACGCACCGGTCGAGCGCACCCCGGCGTTTGTAAAGCGCGGCGTTCACCGGCAGAATCGCGGCCGATTGCCAGACCAGAGGTTTACGTTGAACGAACAGACTTTGTCCCGGCGCCTGGAGCGCGTGGCTGCCTATGTGCCGCAGGGCGCGCGCCTGGCCGACATTGGCTCGGACCACGGCTTCCTGCCGGTGGCGTTGATGCTGCGCGGGGTGATCGAGGCCGGGGTGGCCGGTGAGGTGGCGCAGGTGCCGTTCGCCTCGGCCCAACGCACGGTGAGCCGCAACGGCCTGGAGGCCTCTGTGGCCGTGCGCCTGGCCGATGGCTTGGCAGCCATCGAGCCACAGGACCGTATCACGGTGGTCAGCCTGTGCGGCATGGGCGGCGACACCATGTGCGCCATCCTGCAGGCAGGCCCGCAGCGCCTGGCCGGTGTCACCCGCCTGGTAATGCAGCCCAACGGCGGTGAGCGCGAACTACGCCAGTGGCTGGCCGGCAATGGCTACCGGATCGTCCACGAGGAACTGCTGCGGGAAAACCGCTTCGACTACGAAATCATCGTCGCCGAGCCGGGCAGGGCGGTGTACACCGCTCAACAGCTGTACTTCGGGCCGTTGCTGATGCAGGAAAAAAGCGCGGCGTTCCTGGGTAAATGGCAGCGCATGCTGCGCCAGAAGCAGCACACCCTGGCCAATTTCCAGCGGGCCCGGGGCGCAGTGCCGCAGGCGAAGATAGACGACTTCAACCAGCAGGTAGGCTGGATAACGCAGCTGCTGGCCTGAGTCACTGTTGCGGGCAGTTGCTCATCTCCCGGTAACTGATCTCGTGCTTCTGGTCATGGTGGTCGAGGTACACCATGTGAGCGGTGCCGATCTGGCAGTCGCCGACGTTGCTGGGCGGGGTGATGGAAATCACTTTGGCCACATCCAGGTGCATGCCGTATGCATAGTTGCTACTGGCTGGCTGATCGTTGCCCGTGGCGGCGAGGGCTGCGCACGAAGCCAAGGCAGCGGAAATGGCGATTACAGCGAGGGAGGGTTTCATGGCTGGCTCCTTTTACAATGTATGACTAATGATGTATTCAAAGGCCTTACACAATAAATGGGCTAGATCGTGATAGATTCCTGCCTTTAACGTAACAATAACACCCAGTAAGGAGCTCACTTTCATGGACATGCTGCATGCCATGCGTACCTTCGCCCGTGTGGTGGAATGCGGCAGCTTCGCGGCGGCCGCCAACGCCCTGGACATCTCTGCGGCACAGGTTTCGCGCATCGTGGCGGAGCTGGAAAACCAGTTGCAGACCCGCCTGTTGCACCGCACCACCCGGCGCTTGCGCATGAGCGAGGCCGGCGAGCGGTTTCTCGAGCGGGCGCGGCAGATCATGCTGCTGACCGAAGAAGCGGTGGGCGAGGCCCGTGGTGCGCACCTGACGCCGCGTGGGCGGTTACGCCTGCACTGTCCCCATGGCCTGGGGCTGTTGCTGATGCCGCTGGTGGCCGGCTACAACGCGTTGTGCCCGGAGGTGGTGATCGAGCTGACCCTGTCACAGCGCAACCCCGACCCGCTGGCCGAAGGGCATGATGTGGTGATTACCGTTGACGGCGCGTTGCCCGATTCGCAGCTGATCGCCGTGCCGCTGGGCAATATCTTCAGTATCCCCTGCGCGGCCCCGGCCTACCTGGAAGCCAATGGCGTACCGGAAAGCCCCGAAGACTTGCACGGCCATCGTTGCCTGCGCATGTCGTACCCCATGTACGAAGGTGACTGGGTGTTCCCGCAGGGGGTCGACCAGTGTGTGATCGTACCGAAGGACGGTTTCTCCACCAATGTTGCCGATGCCATGCTGGTGGCCAGCGAGTTGGGCATGGGCATAGGCCTGTTGCCGTTCTACACCGCCAGCCAGGCGATCGGGCAGGGGCGGCTGTGCCGCCTGTTGGCGCCGTATCGGCTGCGCGAGAGTGCGCTGTATGCGATTTACCCGTCACGGCACTACCTGGATGCCAAGGTGCGTACCTGGATCGACTACCTCAAGGAGCAGTTGCCAGCGCTGTTCGAAAGGCACGCCGAGCTGGTGGACGACGCCCGCTACTGGCGCTAGGTGGGCAGAGCCTGGCGCCAGGGCCCGGTCGTCGACCTACTAAAGCGTGTAGTGCTTCAGCTCCCGCGCAATCAGCATGCGCTGGATTTCGCTCGACCCTTCGTAGATCTGGGTGATCCGGGCATCGCGGTAGTAACGCTCTACCGGGTAGTCTTCCAGGTAGCCGTAGCCGCCATGTACCTGGATCGCCATCGAGCACACCCGTTCGGCCATTTCCGAGGCGAACAGCTTGGCCTGGGATGCCTCTGACAGGCACGGCCTGCCGGCGCTGCGCAGGCGCGCAGCATGCAAAATCAGCAGCCGCGCAGCGTTGACCTGCACCTGCATGTCGGCCAACAGGTTGGCGATGCTCTGGTGCTCGTTGATCGGCTTGCCGAATTGCACACGGTCCCGTGAATAACCCAGCGCTGCTTCGAATGCCGCACGGGCGATGCCCAGCGCTTGCGCGGCGATACCGATCCGGCCCCCTTCAAGGTTGGACAAGGCGATGGCCAGGCCCTTGCCGCGCTCACCCAGCAGGTTGGCGGCCGGTACCCGGCAGTTGTCGAACGTGACCGCGCAGGTATCAGAGGCGCGGATGCCCATCTTGTGTTCGCTGCGGTCGACTTTGAAGCCCGGGTTGTCGGTGGGCACCAGAAAGGCCGACAGGCCCTTTTTGCCCAGGTCCGGGTCGGTTACCGCAAACACGATCGCCAGGCCGGCACGCCGGGCATTGCTGACGAACTGCTTGGCGCCATTGATTACCCATTGGCCGTCTACCAACTCTGCGCGGGTCCGCAGGTTATGCGCCTCGGAGCCGGCTTGCGGCTCGGTCAGGCAGAAGCAGCCGATCACTTCACCCGTGGCCAGGCGCGGCAGCCATTGCTGCTGTTGGTCGGCCGTGCCATATGCCAGCAGCGGGCCGCAACCCACGGAGTTGTGAATGCTCATCATCGCCCCGGTGGCGCCACAACCGGCGGAAATTTCCTCTACCGCCAGGGCATAGGCAACGTAGTCGGTGTAGCTGCCGCCAAAGGCTTCGGGCACGACCATGCCCAGCAGGCCCAGTTCGCCCATCTTGCGTACCACGTCGTCATCGATCCAGCCGGCCTTTTCCCAGGCCTGGGCGTGCGGGGCGATTTCGCCACGGGCAAAATCGCGCGCCATGTCGCGGATCATGATCTGTTCTTCGCTCAGTTCCAGGTCTTGCATCGGTGTACTCCCGGGCTCACAGGCCTTCGAAGAATTGGTCGACCCGCTGGCGTTGCAGTGCAGCCAGGGTGGGTGGGTTCCAGCGCGGTTGCTTGTCCTTGTCGATGATCAGGGCGCGTACGCCTTCGATGATATCGCCATGCTGGAACCACTGGCGGTCCAGGTGCAGCTCCATGGCAAAGCACGCCTCCAGGTCCCGTTGGCGGCCCCGGCGCAGCATCTCCAGCGTAACGGCCATGGCCAGCGGCGAGCGGCTTTCCAGCTGATCTGCGGTGGCCGTGGCCCAGGCGTGGCTGTCGCCAATGCTGACCGTGCGCAATTGCTCGACGATGGCTGGCAGGTCGGGCAGGGCGAAGAAGTGGTCGATGACCGGGCGCAGCTTTTCCAGCGGGGCATCCTCCAGCACCTGGCTACCGAGCCTGGCCAGCAGGCCCTGCAGGTCCTTGAGCGGGTGGTCGCCGAAACTCAGCTGGTCCAGGCCTTGGTCCAGGGCGGCGAGCTGGTCGCTGGCCAGGTACCAGTCGGCCAGGCCGCAATAGAGCGCATCGGCGGCCTGCACCTGTGCGCCGCTCACACCCAGGTAGATGCCCAGCTCGCCAGGGAGGCGCGACAGAAAATAACTGCCGCCCACGTCGGGGAAATAGCCAATGCCGACTTCGGGCATACCCAGCCGGCTGCGCTCGGTCACCACACGCAGGTCACAGCCCTGAGCCAGGCCCATGCCACCGCCGAGGGTGAAGCCGTCCATCAGCACCAGCACCGGTTTGCGGTAACGGTGGATGGCCAGGTCGAGGGCATACTCCTCGACGAAAAAGGTCTCATGCAGCGTATCGCCGGCCTTGAAGCTGTCGTGCAGCGAACGGATATCGCCACCGGCGCAAAAACCCTTGGGGCCTGCACCGCGCAGCACCACCGCCCGTACGTGCGGGTCCCGGGCCCACTGTTCCAGGTGGTGGCGCAGGCTACGGACCATGTCCAGGGTAAGGGCATTGAGGCCGGCGGGGCGGTTCAGTGTCAGGTGGCCGACCTGGTTGCGGACCTCGGCCAGTACATGGTCGGTGGCCGAGGTGTAAGCGTGCGCAGTCATTGCCTTCTCCCTGCTTTGTTATTGATTTTCCAAGTGAAGTCTGGATTTCGCTGGAGGATCTGGCGATCCTTGCATGCGAATTTGCCTTGTACAATCGACAAATCTGCAGGGGGAATCTGCATTTTTGCGTGCCTGGCAGTGTTGCCACTCTAGCAAGGTTTGAGGTTTACCGGATTGGGTTGGTGGATGGGCGCCGATGTTCTTGGTGTTTGGTCTACCAGAATCACGATCATTAACCTTAGCGTAACGATCCAGCGCCGAGCTTGATTGATGCCCGGCTGGCCCCCGCCCTAATGTGACCCCACGACAGCGAACCCGTGGAGTCACCATGACAACAACACAGAATCCACCGCCGCAATGGTCGCGACGGCGTGCCGAGAAGCAACGCCGCCTCGATCAGGTCCGCCACCTTGCCGACGGTGCGGTGCTGCCCAGCGAGCGTATCGTCGAAGCACTAGAGCTGTTGCTGGCCCCCGGCGACCGGGTGGTGCTGGAAGGCAACAACCAGAAGCAGGCCGACTTCCTCTCGCGTTCGCTGGCCAAAGTCGACCCTGGGCGCCTGCACGACCTGCACATGATCATGCCCAGCGTCAGCCGTGCCGAGCACCTGGACTTGTTCGAGCGCGGCATCGCCCGCAAGCTGGATTTTTCCTTCGCCGGGCCACAAAGCCTGCGCATTGGCCAGTTGCTTGAAGACGGCTTGCTCGAAGTCGGCGCGATCCACACCTATATCGAGCTGTACTCGCGGCTGCTGGTCGACCTGATCCCCAACGTGACCTTGGTTGCAGGCTTCATGGCCGACCGTGAGGGCAACCTGTACACCGGGCCCAGCACCGAAGACACCCCAGCGCTGGTGGAGCCGGCCGCGTTCAGCGACGGTATCGTCATCGCCCAGGTCAACCAGCTGGTCGACCGTGTGGATGACCTGCCGCGGGTCGATATCCCGGCATCATGGGTCGATTTCGTGGTGGTTGCCGACCAGCCTTTCTACATCGAACCGCTATTCACCCGCGACCCGCGTCATATCAAGCCGGTGCATGTGCTGATGGCGATGATGGCCATTCGCGGCATCTACGAAAAACACCAGGTGCAGTCGTTGAACCATGGCATCGGCTTCAATACCGCTGCCATTGAGCTGATCCTGCCCACCTACGGCGAGTCGCTGGGGCTCAAGGGCAAGATCTGCCGCAACTGGACCCTCAACCCGCACCCTACGCTGATCCCGGCTATCGAAAGCGGCTGGGTGCAAAGCGTGCATTGCTTTGGCACCGAGCTGGGCATGGAGGACTACATCGCCCAGCGGCCCGATGTGTTCTTCACCGGCCGTGACGGTTCACTGCGCTCCAACCGCATGATGTGCCAGCTGGCCGGGCAGTACGCCGTGGACCTGTTCATTGGCGCGACCCTGCAGGTAGACGGCGATGGCCATTCGTCGACAGTCACCCGCGGCCGCCTGGCCGGCTTTGGCGGGGCGCCGAACATGGGCCACGACCCCCGGGGCCGGCGCCATGCAACGCCGGCCTGGCTCGACATGACCGTGCCGCAAACCCTGCTGGAGCGCGGCCGCAAGCTGGTGGTGCAGATGGTCGAAACCTACCAGGAAGGCGGCAAACCGACCTTCGTGGAAACCCTGGATGCGGTGGCCGTGGCGAAAAAGGCCGGCATGCCGCTGGCCCCGGTGATGATCTACGGTGACGACGTTACCCACCTGTTGACCGAAGAGGGCATTGCCTACCTGTACAAGGCCCGCAGCCTGGAAGAGCGCCAGCAGATGATTGCCGCTGTGGCCGGGGTTACCGCCATCGGCCTGCGGCATGACCCGAAAGACACTGCGCGCCTGCGCCAGCAAGGCCTGGTCGCATTGCCCGAAGACCTGGGCATCCGCCGCACCGACGCCAGCCGCGAGCTGCTGGCAGCGCGCAGCGTTGCCGACCTGGTTGACTGGTCCGGCGGCCTGTACAACCCGCCGGCACGGTTCAGGAGCTGGTGATGAAAGCACACGACTTGCGCCTTGAACCTGTTACGGTCCCTGTGGGCGCGGGTTTACCCGCGAAGAGGCCAGCCCACACAACCCGGATTCAACTGCCAGACCACCTGGCCGACCTGGCCGTGGAAGCCCTGATCGACGAAGCCGAACTGTCCCCCAAACCCGGCCTGGTCGACCGCCGCAGCAACGGCGCTCACACCGACATGACCCTGGCCCTGATGCACGCCTCGGCCCTGGCCCTGTGGCCCTGCCTGCGCAACATGGCCGCAGCCGCGCAAACCATTGGCACCATCGGCCAACCCCTGCGCGCCAGCTTGGGCCAGCTCGGCCGTGAAGGCGAAGCCGCGATGCTGGCCGCGACCCATGGGGTCAACACCCACCGCGGCGCTATCTGGGCCCTGGGCCTGCTGGTCGCCGCCAAGGCCCTCGACCCCGATGCCAGCGCCAGCACGGTGGCCGCGCGGGCCGGGCGCATCGCCCTGTTCGACGACCCGGCCATGCCGCAGCAGCACAGCCATGGCCTGCAGGTGCGCCAGCGCTATGGCAGCAGCGGTGCCCGCGAACAGGCGCAACAAGGCTTCCCTGCAGTTATCGGCCACGGCTTGCCAAACCTGCAACGCAGCCGTGCCAGCGGTGCCAGTGAGGCCAACGCCCGGCTCGATGCCTTGCTCGCCATCATGGCCGTGCTCAGCGATACCTGTGTGCTGTGGCGCAGCGGCCCTGCCGGGCTGGCCGCCGTGCAGCAGGGCGCCCGCGCGGTACTGGGTGCCGGGGGCAGTGCCACCCTGGCCGGGCGCCGCCACCTGCGTGCGCTGGACCAGCAACTGCTGCAACTGAACGCCTCACCGGGCGGCGCCGCCGATCTACTGGCCGCCTGCCTGTTCCTCGACAAAGCCGGGAGCCTGTGACATGGAAACCCTGACCTTCGATTTCCCCGCCGCCGAACCAGGGCGTGGCCGCACGCTGGTGGGCTGTGTCAGCTCCGGCGACCTTGAAGTACTGATCGAACCCGGCACCGCCGGCCACCTGCAGATCCAGGTGGTGACTTCGGTCGATGGCAGCGCCGCGCGCTGGGCGCAACTGTTCCAGCGCCTGTTCGAGGGCCGCGCCTGGCCGGCCGTGAACATCGACATTCATGACTTCGGCGCCACCCCGGGGGTGGTCCGCCTGCGCCTGGAACAAGGCTTCGAGGAGATCGCCCATGACTGACACCGCACGCCTGCTGCGCAGCCGCAGCTTCGTAGAACTGGGTGCCCGGCAGCGCGCCCGCGCCGTGCTCGACCCGGGCAGTTTCCGCGAGCTGCTCGGCCCCTTCGACCGGCTGATGTCGCCTTGGCTGCCCTTGCAGGGCATCGTGCCGCAGGCTGACGACGGCGTGGTCATCGCCAAAGGCACGCTGAACGGGCGCAATGCGCTGGTCGCCGCTATCGAGGGCGGCTTCCAGGGCGGCAGCATGGGCGAGGTGGGCGGCGCCAAGATTGCCGGGGCGTTGGAGCTGGCCATCGAAGACAACCGCAATGGCATCCCCACGTGTGCAGTGCTGCTGCTCGAAACCGGCGGTGTGCGGTTGCAGGAAGCCAACCTTGGCCTGGCAGCGATTGCCGAAATCCAGGCGGCGATCGTCGAACTGCGGGCCTGGCAGCCGGTAATCGGGCTGATTGCAGGTTCCGTCGGGTGCTTCGGCGGCATGTCGATCGCCGCTGGCTTGTGCAGCCATTTACTGGTCACCCGCGAGGCCCGCCTGGGCCTCAACGGGCCTCAGGTCATCGAACAGGAAGCCGGCATTGCCGAGTATGACGCCAAGGACCGGCCGTTCATCTGGAGCCTGAGCGGCGGCGAACAGCGCCATGCCAGCGGGCTGGTCGATGGCTATGTGGCCGATGACATCCAGGCGCTGCGCGACTGCCTGCTGCAACTGCTCGACTCGCCTGGCGCTGACCGCGCCCGGCAACACGCCTGGTACCTCGAGCGCCTGGCCCGGCTGGGCGCCGAGTGCCCGCAACTGGACGCTGCCGCTGTGCGTGCCCTTTACCAAGGAGAAGCCCAATGAACCGTGCCATGAACTGGCTGCCGGGCCTGGCGGGCGGCCAGCCCTTGCCGGGCTACCCGGCGTCGTTGCAGGTCATCGATGGCGAACTGGACAACCGCCTGGCGCGCTTTATCGCCGTGGTCCCCGACCCCGCCAATCCGTTCCCCCGCGCCCGCGGGGGCGAAGTCGGCCTGCTGGAGGGTTGGGGCCTGGCCAAGGCCGTGAGCGACGCGGTCGACGCTGACAGCCAGGGGCACAAGCGCGCAATTGTCGCGGTAATCGATGTGCCTAGCCAGGCCTACGGTCGCCGTGAGGAGGCCTTGGGTATCCATCAGGCCTTGGCTGGCGCTGTGCAGGCTTACGCCCAGGCCCGGCTGGCCGGTCACCCGGTAATCGGGCTGCTGGTCGGCAAGGCCATGTCTGGCGCTTTTCTTGCCCACGGCTACCAGGCCCAGCGCCTGATCGCCCTGGACGATGCCGGGGTAATGGTGCATGCCATGGGCAAGGCGGCAGCCGCGCGGATTACCCTGCGCAGTGTCGAGCAACTGGAAGCGTTGGCCGCCGAGGTGCCGCCCATGGCCTATGACCTGGCCAGCTATGCGTCACTGGGCCTGCTGTGGCGTCGGTTGACGGTGGCCAACGCCGAAGCGCCTTGCAGCGCTGACATTGCCCGGGTGCGTGCCTGCCTTGCCGACGCGGTCCGGGATATTGGCAGCTCGACCGACCTGTCGTCGCGGCTGGCGGGCGAACACCGCAGTGCCTCGCGGCAAGTGCGTGAGCAACTGCGCCGCCAATGGCAGGGTGCCTGAGGTGAACGCGCCACGCCCCCATGACCTGCTGTGGGGCATGCCCACTTCGGCCCTGCCGGCCGACGCGCCGCTGTGGGCACGGGAAGTGTTGGCCGGCGGCCAGCCGGTGGTCGTGCGCCGCGCGGTGTGTGACGCCGGCTGGGTCGCCGTGGGCGTACGTGGCCAAGGGCGGGCGCAGCGCCTGGCAGCGTTGATGCGGGTTGGCGACATTCAACGCCAGCAGGCCCCCGAAGCCTTGCAGCGGCCAACTCAGCGCGCCTGGCCAGCATTGCAGGCCCTGGCCTGGGTAGCGCCAATGCTCGATGCCTGCGGCCTGGCCTGGGGGCCGACAGGTGGCGTGGGTTACCAGATTGCAACGGGTATTGACGTGCTGCACGCCGACAGCGACCTGGACATACTGGTACGCACGCCGCAACCGCTGGCGCGTATACAGGCCCGCACGCTTTTGGCGATGCTGGACGGCGCGCCATGCCGTATCGATGCGCAGTTGGAAACCCCGGGCGGGGCTGTGGCGTTGCGCGAGTGGGCCGGTTTCGCCCAGCGCGTGTTGCTCAAGTCGCCCGTGGGGCCATGCCTGTGCGAAGACCCGTGGGCTGTACGGGAGCGTGCCGCATGAGCACTCTGTTCGCGTTTCCGGGCCAGGGTGCCCAGCAGGTCGGCATGTTGCAGCGCCTGCCCGAAGGCAGCGCGCCGGTGCTGGAAGAGGCCAGCGATGCCCTTGGCCAGAACGCACTGGCGTTGGACAGCGAGCACGCCCTGCAGTCGACCCGCGCCGTGCAGTTGTGCCTGCTGCTCAGTGGCGTGGCCTGGGCGCGCTGGTTGATGCAGCGCAGCCCAGGGCCGGATTGCGTGGCGGGCTTGTCGGTCGGTGCTTACCCGGCGGCAGTGGTGGCCGGTGCTTTGGGCTTTGCCGACGCTGTGCGCCTGGTTGCCCTGCGCGGCCAACTGATGCAACGGGCCTATCCGCGTGGCTATGGCATGACTGCGCTCAGTGGCCTGGAGCTGGCCAGTGTCGAGCGCTTGCTGGGCGAGGTGGGCGGCGAGGTGTATATCGCCAACCTCAACAGCGAGCAGCAGATCGTCATTGCCGGCAGCGAAACGGCGATGGCGGCGGTGGCGGCCCGCGCGCGCAGCCTGGGCAGGGGCATCGCGCGCCGGCTGGCAGTCAGCGTGCCATCGCATTGCCCGTTGCTGGCTGGCCCGGCAGCAGAGCTGGCTGCGGCCTTCGCTGCGGTCGAACTGCAGCGGCCACGTATCACTTACCTCAGTGGCAGCAGCGCACGGGTGATAGTCGACCCGCAGCGTCTGCGCGACGATCTGGCCGGCAACATGGCGCGCCGGGTGGACTGGCGGGCAGCGTTGCGCAATGCCTATGAACGCGGCGTGCGCCTGCACCTGGAAATGCCGCCTGGCAGCACGCTCAGCGGCCTGGCCCGGCCGGTGTTCGAACAGGGCAGGGTGCTGGCGGTGGAAGGCACCCGATGGGACAGCCTGGATGCGCTGCTGCGCCAGGAGGTGGCGGACCGGCGATGATGGCGGGCATCGCGCCGGCTGGCACGGGCTACGCCCGTTAATGAAGCCAGTGCGGCGCTTGCGGGTTTACCGATGGCGAAGAACAACAACAAGCAACTTCGACACTACCTGAGGACAACAACAATGATCATCTATGGTGTGGCACTGCTGGCGGTCTGTACGCTGGCTGGGGTTATCGTCGGCGACTTCCTGGGCGTACTGCTGGGCGTCAAATCCAATGTAGGCGGGGTCGGCATCGCCATGATCCTGCTGATCTGCGCACGCCTTTACATGCACCGTCACGGTGGCATGAGCAAGGAGTGCGAGTTCGGTGTGGGCTTCTGGGGTGCCATGTACATTCCGGTCGTGGTGGCCATGGCGGCGCAACAGAACGTGGTCACTGCCCTGCACGGCGGGCCGGTGGCGCTGCTGGCTGCGATAGGTGCGGTGCTGGTGTGCGGTGCGACCATTGCACTGATCAGCCGCAGCCACCGCGGCGAACCGCTCCCAGCGGTCGAGGCGCCACCCCAGGCCAATGGGCATGCTGCCCCTGCAGGGGGGCGCTGAACATGTGGCCGATCATTGATAATGCCCTGGAACATAACGGCCTGATCACTGCCTTCGCGGTGGTGGGCGGCATCATGTGGCTGTCGGTGTTGTTGTCCAGGTACCTGACCTTCGGCCGCGTGCACGGCTCGGCCATCGCCATTGTCATCGGGCTGGTGTTGGCCTGGGTGGGCGGTACCCTCACAGGCGGCCAGAAAGGCCTGGCCGACATGGCGCTGTTTTCCGGCATCGGCCTGATGGGCGGGGCCATGCTGCGCGACTTCGCCATCGTTGCCACGGCGTTCGAGGTGCAGGCCACCGAGGCTCGCCGTGCCGGGATGATAGGCGCGGTGGCGCTGCTGCTCGGCACGGTCTTGCCATTCATTGTCGGGGCGGGCGTGGCGTACGCCTTTGGTTACCGCGACGCGGTGAGCATGACCACCATTGGTGCCGGCGCCGTGACGTACATCGTCGGCCCGGTGACCGGCGCGGCGCTGGGTGCCAGTTCGGACGTGATGGCCCTCTCGATCGCCACCGGTTTGATCAAGGCGATTCTGGTGATGGTATTCACCCCGGTATCGGCCCGTTTGCTGGCGCTGGACAACCCACGCTCGGCAATGGTGTTCGGCGGTTTGGCGGGGACTGTGTCGGGTGTGACCGCCGGGTTGGCGGCGACGGACCGGCGGCTGGTGCCTTATGGGGCACTGACCGCCACGTTCCATACCGGCTTGGGGTGCCTGATGGGTCCGTCGATCCTGTACTTCTGTGTGCGAGGGTTGGTGGGGTAGACAACCGGGCTGCATGGCAGCCCGTTGGCTCAGTGGGCCTGGCTCTGGGCAGGCGGTGCAGGGTCGGCGGGCTCCAGCGGCGGATGCTCTTGCGCGGCATGCATCAGGTCTTCGGTTACCCGCAGTTCGGCACCGGTGGGCGAGAACGTGGTCGAGGCGGCGAAGGGGGCCGGGTGTTCTGCCGCCGGGCGCTTGCCACGGCGCCACATGAAGAAGCACAGCATCGCCAGGTTGACCACGGCAAACGCCCAGAACAGTCCGGCCTCGCCAAACTCGGTCATCATCGGCGAAATGGCCACCGGTGCCATGGCCGAGCCCAGTGAGTTGATCAGCAGCAAACCCTGGATCATCGGCACCAGCGCATCGGACGGCGCGCGGTCGGCGGCATGGCTGACCGCGACCGGGTACAGGGTGAACACGCCACCGCCCAACAGGAACAGCATGGCCGGCAGCAGGAACGAGTCCGAGGGCAGGAACACCGTGACCAGTGACAGCACAACGCACAAGGCGGCCAGCGCCAGCAGTACGTCCAGGCGGTCTTTGCGGTCCGACCAGCGCCCGACCGGGTACTGCAACAGCATGGCGCCAAGGATGACCCAGGCCATCATGTTGCCGACTTCGCCCACCTCCAGGCCGATGCGTTGCAGGTACAGCGGCAGCAGGGCATAGATGCCGGCGATGGCGACGCCCGAGCCGAAACAACCCACCAGGCCCGAAGGGGCCACGCCCAGCAACTGCCGGGGCTTGAGGGGTTCGACCTGCTCCAGCAAGGGCGATACCCGCGGCAGGATCACGATGGGCAGCACCGACAGCGCGGCGAGCACGCCGGCCAGCATGAACGGCGCGGTATCGCCCAACTGGGTGATCTCCCCCAGGCCGGCCTGGGCGATGACCCCGGCACCATAGAAGGCGATCATGTACAGCGCCAGCAGGCGGCCGCGGATTTTCGCGTCGCCGGCCAGCAGCAGCCAGCTTTCGATCACCAGGAACACGCCCACGGCGGCCCAGCCGTTGATCAGGCGCAGCACCGACCACCAGGTTACGTCGTAGAACAAGCCCTGCAGCAAGATGGTCACGGCAATCAGCGAGGCGAAGCTGGTATAGGCGCGAATGTGGCCGATGCGCAGGATCAGCCGGTCGTTGAAGATGGCGCCCAGTGTGAGGCCGATGAAGTAGGTCGACGAAACGATGCCAATGGTGGTGGCAGACTCACCGGCAGCGCCCAGGCGCAGGGTGGTGAGGGAAGACATGAAGCCGTTGCCCAGGGCGATGATGAACAGCCCGAGCAGGGGCGCCAGCGCCATGGCCAGCAAACGCGGAGACATAGGTACCTCTGGTTGGATGAGCGGAATGAGCGCCTTTTCGGACGCGCACACCGGCTCGACCCCGCAAGGGGCGAGTAGCTGCACGGATGCGACCTGGGCAAGACTCAACCGCTGGGCCGTAGGGGATGGGGCCGGGCGGGGAGGGTTGAGCCTATTTCACATGGTGGGCATGTGTTCAGGCACGGACTCTGTCATTGCTGCTGGTTGCCACCGTTGACGGCGACGGGCGAAAAGGAAGCGCGATTCTACGGGGTTGCGAGGGTTTGCCCAAGGGGCCTGGCCCTGCGACGAGACGCCGCAGGCAGCCAGGCAACTGCGCCCGGCAGCTAAGGCTGCACCCGGGTATCGATACTGACCACCACCGACATCCCCGGCCGCAACTGCCGGGCGGGTGGCTGGTCGGCATCCACGGTGATCCGTACCGGTATCCGCTGGGCGATCTTGACGAAGTTGCCGGTGGCATTGTCGGCCTGCAGCAAGGCGAACTCCGAACCGGTGGCCGGCGAAATCTGCTGCACGTGCCCGTACAGCTTCAGGTGGTTCAGCGCGTCCACGGTAAAGCTCACGGGTTGGCCGATGCGCACATTGGCCATCTGGGTTTCCTTCATGTTGGCGATGACCCACAGGGTGTCGGGAACCAGCGCCATCAACTGTGCCCCTGAATTGACATAAGCACCCAGGCGCGTGCCGATCTGCCCCAGTTGGCCGTCACGCGGGGCGGTAACCCGGGTGTTGTCGAGGTCGATGCGCGCCAGCTCCACGGCGGCCTTGGCGTTTTCGACGGCCGCTTCGAGCGCAGCCCGGTTGACCACCACGGTCTCCCGGTCCTGGCGGGCGATTTCCAGCGCGGCCTTGGCCTGGGCCAGGCTGGCGACGGCAGCTGCCTCGTTGGCGCGGGTCACGTCCAGTTCACTGCGGGAAACCGAGCCGTCGCTGACCAGCGCCTGATTGCGGCGCAGGTCGGCCTTGGCTTTGGCCGCCTGGGCCTGGGCATCGCCAATGGCGGCCTGGCGCTGGGCAATGGTGGCTTCGGCGCTCTTGCGCTGTTGCAGGTTGTTGGCCAGGGCTGCTTGTTGCTGCTGCAACTGGGCGAGGGCCTGGGCCAGGCGCTGCTTGTAGATACGGTCGTCCAGTTGCACCAGCAGGTCGCCGGCCTTGACGAACTGGAAGTCGTGCACGGGCACGTCGACGATGTAGCCACTGAGCTGGGGGCCGATCAGGGTGACCTGCCCGCGCACCAGGGCGTTTTCGGTGCTTTCGATGGCACTGCTGAAGGGCGGCAGGCGCCAGGCATAGAGCACCAGCAGAACACCTGCCAGGGCCACGGCGGCAAAGCAGATCGAGGACAGCACCCGCACCCGCCGCGTGCGTACTGGGCTACCCGGCTCGCTGGGCGGCGTTGCGCCTTCCGGGGTTTCGGCGATGGCGGTGGTGGTCGTGGTACGGGTGTCGTCGGTCATCGGGTGGGCACACCAGGGGTGGAGTCGGTGGTGGTGGCCTGGCGTTTCGAGTACCAGAGCCAGGTGCTACGGATGCAGATCCAGATCATGGTCAGTATGGCGATGCTGCCGATCAGTACGAACACATCGTTGTAGGCCATGACATTGGCTTCGCGGCTGGCGGCCGTGGCCAGCAGGCGCATGCCGGCTTCGGTGCGCAGGGCCGGGTCGGCGAGGATGCCACTGTAGGCTGCTGCACCGCTTTGTACGCGGGCATTGACCAGTGGTTCCAAATAACTCAGGTGGTCCATCAGGTGGCTGGAGTGGAAATTCTCCCGCCAGGTCTGGAAGGTGCCGAGCAGTGCCGCGCCAACCAGGCCGCCGACGTTGTTGCAGATGCCGAACAGCACCGAAAAGCTGACCAGGTTACGGGGGTTGGCGCGCACATGGCTGATACCCAGGGCCATCGACGGCCCCAGGAAGAAGGTACTGCCAAAGGCCAGCAGAAACTGGCTGAAGTACATTTGTGCCGGGCGCGTGAGGTTGCTGGAACCGCTGTCGATGAATGCACCGACGGCCATGGCCAGCAAGGAGACGAACAGCGGGATGATCAGGTGGTTGGGATTTATGGTCAGGGCACTGCTGGCCAGGCCCGCCACGGCACCCAGCAGCATGATCCAGTACAGGCTGCGCATCTGCTCGCTGCTCATGTTCAAGGCCTGCAGAAAGCCTACCGCGCCTGTGGATTGCTCCGAGGTGACCATGCGGATCAGCACCACGCACAGGGCCAGACGGATGATGGCGCCACTGCCAAGCCAGCGGGTCATCAGCAACGGGTTGCGGCGGTTGTGTTCGATGGCCAGGCCGCTGAGCATCAGCGCAATCGATGCCGCCAGCGCCACGCCGAGCCACGGGGCCTCCAGCCACCAGTCGATGCGCCCCAGCGACAGCACGGCACAAAGCAGGGCGGTACCGCTGGCCATCAGGGTGAAGGTCAGGAAGTCCAGTGGCTCGAAGGTTTTGAAGCGGTCACCGGGCGGCAGCTTGAGCAGCAGGACACAGCCCAGTGCCGCCAGGGCCAGGCCGAGCTCGAACAGGTACAGCCCGCGCCATTCGGCTATCTGCAGCAAGTCTTCGGAAAAGATCCGCGCCAGGGGTAATGCCAGCTGCGAAGCGCCCAGGCCCAGTACCATGGCCTTCAACCGCCATTGGGCGGGGAAGGCCTGGATCATGTAGTACAGCCCCAGCGAGCTGAGCGCCGCCCCTACCATGCCGTGTGCCGCGCGTACGGCGATGGCCGAGTTGAGGTCGTTGACCAGCAGGTGGGCGAAGGTGACCAGGACGTATAGGACCAGGAACACCTCGGTGAAGGCGCGCAAGCCGAATTGTTGGCGGAATTTCACCAACAGCAGGTTCATGGACACGTTGGTCATCACGTAGGCCGCTGGCAGCCACGCCATTTCCGCCGTGGTGGCACCTAGCGCGCCTTGCAGGAACATCAGGTTGGCGGTGACCAGCGCGTTGCCCAAGCCACCGGTAATGGCTACCAGCAGGCCGACCACGCCATACGCCAGGCGTTTGGCTGGCGAATGCAAAGGCGTGGAGGGGGAGCCTGGCAAGGTGGGCTTTTCGTGGGGTAGCCACGCGTGTGGGGCGTATTTGTTCATGGGGCAGACTGTACTTGAGCGGCGCTTGGTGCTGCTAGGTGCAGGCTTTGGTTTTGAGCATATTGTGCGTTGCCGGTAGCACCGTATTCGCGGGTGGCACAGAACCCGACGCGGTGGCTGGCACCGGCTGCGCCGGTGTTCGCGGGCACGCCCGCTCCTACAAGGGAGCGGGTTTACCCGCTAAAGGGCCGGGGCTGCTGGCTGACGGGGGCGTCAGAAGTCTACGCTGGCGGACAAGCGCAGCACCCGTGGTGTGCCTTGGGTCAGGTAGTTGTTGGTGGTCGAGGCCGACGCCCAATAGGCCTTGTTGGCGACGTTCTCCAGGTTGGCCCGCAAGGTCACCCACTGCTCATCCAGCTTGAAACGGTAACGTGCGCCGAGGTCGACCCGGGTCCAGGCCGGGATGTTCAGGCTGTTGCTGGCATTGACGTACTGGCCGCCGGTACGCAGCACCCGCGCATTCAATGCCGCGCCGGCGATGCCTGGAACGTCCCAGTCCGCGCCCAGGTTGTACTGGAAGCGCGGCACGCCCGGCGCACGGTTGCCGTCGTTGGCGCCATTGGCAGTGTTCTTGAGCTCGGTGTGCATGAACACTGCACCGGTCAGCAGGCGCAAGCCGTGCACCGGCTCGCCGAACACATTCAATTCCACCCCTTTGTTGACCTGCTCGCCGTCCATGCTGAAGGTGTCGCGCTCGGCACCGGCGCTGCGGAACGTGGTGCTGTTGGGCTGCTCGATGCGGTACAGGCCAAGCGTTGCACCAAAGCTGTCCCAGTCCAGCTTGACCCCGGCCTCGACCTGCTTGCTGCGCCTGGGCGGGAACACTTCATTGGCATTGGTCACGCTCGACGGGGCAGTGGGGCCTTGTGCCAGGCCCTCGATGCGGTTGGCGTAGAACGACACATGCTCCCACGGCTTGAGCACCAGGCCATAGACCGGCGTGGTCACCGACTCGTCATAGTTGGCGTTGCGCTCACCGCTAGCGGTAGACCAGCCGTCGACACCGATCGATTGCCGGCGCACGCCCAGGGTCAGCAGCACACGGTCATCCACAAAGCCAAGGGTGTCGGACATCGCCACGCTCTTGACCCGGTTCTTGCCCACGATACGCGGGTCGTGCAGGTCACTGCCCGTATACGTATTGGTCGGGCGCGGCACCTTGACCGGGTGGTACAGGTCGGTGGCATAGCGGTTGGCAGCGGCAACTGCGGCGTAAGCCGAACGTTGTTCGCCCCACATGCCCGAAAGCCCGACGTTGAGCCGATGGCTGACCGGCCCCGTGGCGAACTGGCCATTGATACCGGTCATGGCGCTCTTGTTGTCCTCATCGTGTGGTGAATAGAGGTAGCCACCCCGCGCAGTGCCGTTGGCGTCGCTGACGTACAACGAGGAGTATTCGCCGTTTTCGCGAGTGTGCTTGGCCCCGGCACCGGCATAAAGCACCCAGTTGTCGTTGAGGTCGTATTCGGCGTTGAGCATGCCGTAGGTGTCTTCCAGCTGTGACCAGGTCCACGGTTGGGCGTAATTGTCGCGCGCCGAGGGGGCATGGGGCACTTTGCTGCCGGTTGGGTAGATCACCGCCCGGCCCTGGTTGATGCGTTCTTTCTGGTAACCCAGGTCGGTGGAGAGGCGCAGGCGTTCGCCCCGGTAGTCCAGGGCTACAGCTACCAAGGTGGCGTGTTGCGCTTCGTCGTGCACACCCGTGCCGCCGTCATGCTGGGCCAGGTTGATACGGGCGCCGAAGCGGTTGTCTTCACCAAAACGTTGGCCCAGGTCCAGGTGGCCGCCGACATTGGCGCCGGTGGCATAATCGAGGCTGACGTGGCGGGTTGGCGTGTCTGCGGCACGCTTGGGAACCAGGTTGACCGCACCGCCAATACCGCTGCCCTGGGGGGCGACGCCGTTCAGAAAGGCGTTCGGGCCCTTGAACACCTCGACGCGCTCGAGTGCTTCGGTGGTGATGATCTGCCGCGGTAGCACGCCGTACAGGCCGTTGTAGCTGATGTCGTCAGTGCTCAGTGGCAGCCCGCGGATGGTGAACACCTGCGAGAAATTGCCAAAGCCTGCCGACTGGCGCACTGCCGCGTCATTGAGCAACACATCACCCAGGGTACGCGCCTGTTGATCGGCAATGGTCTTGGCGGTGTAGCTGGTGACGCTGAACGGTACATCACTGGTCGGCTGTTCCCCAAGCACACCCAGGCGTGCGCTACGCGCCAGCTGGCCGCCTTGCCAGGTATCGCCGCTGGCGGCCAGGTTGCTGTTGATGGTGGTGGCGCCCAGCTCCAGGGCACTGCCCAGGTCCACTGCAGGCGCCAGTGTGTAGCCCCCGCTGCCGGTGCTGATCAGGCTGTAGCCACTGCCGGCCAGCAGGCGAGCAAAACCCTCCGGCACACTGAAACTGCCCTGCAGGCCCTGGCTTTGCTTGCCCTGAAGCAGCGCCGGGTCGAATGACAAGGGCACCCCGGCATTGGCGGCGAAGCGTGCCAGCACATCGGCCAGCGGGCCAGCGGCCAGGTGATAGTCGCGGGTGGTGGCGTCGGCAGCGATCGCCGCTGGTGCCAGGGCGGCCATGGCGATGGCAAGGCTCAGTGCCTTGAAAGGCAAATGGGGCATTGGGCGAGGGTCCTGTAGGTGCAGAAAAGGGAGGTTCTGCACTGATCACCGGACGACGCCGGAAAAGGTATCAAAATGCCTGTCGTTGATTCCCGTGGCGCTGAGCCCGGGTCAGCTCAGGGGCTCGACCGTCACCCAATAGCGAGTCAGGCCCTGGACAGTTACCGGCAAGGTGTCGGCCAGCAGCCGCAGGCTGGCATCGGTATCGGTCACCGGAAAGGCGCCAGACACTTTCAGGCCGCGCACTGCCGGGTGGCAGCGCAGCACGCCCGGGCGGTAGCGGCCCAGCTCCTGCAACAGGTCGGCCAGGCGCATGTCGCGCGCCAGCAGCATGCCGTGTTCCCAGGCCAGGTCGCCGTTTTCCAGCGGGGTGGCGGGCAGTACACGGTCGGCATCGAACGCGGAGCGCTCGCCCGCCTTGAGCTGCACGCTGGCGGCGGCGTGCAGCGGGCGGTTGGCGACGGTGCCCTGCAACACCGCTACCCGGGTCAGTGCGCCGTCGATACGTACGCTGAAGCGCGCCCAGCGCCCGCGCATGGCCCTGCGGGGTGGTCACCACCAGCGGGCGCGGCGGGGTTGCCGGGTCGTTGGCGCTGGTCACGAGCACTTCACCTGCCAGCAAGGCGATACGGCGTTGCCGGGCATCGAAGCGGATATCGATGGCGGTGTGGGTGTTCAACAGTACGTGGCTGCCGTCGGCCAGTGTCAGTGAGCGTTGTTCGCCAACCGCCGTGCGGGCATCGGCGGCCCATTGCTGCCAGGGTGCCTCGCGCCAGGCCATCCAGGCTGCTGGTGCCGCCAGCAGCCACATCCCCAGACGCTGCAGGGCCTGGCGGCGGCTGACCGCACCCTGGCGGCTGAGCCGGCGCAAGGTTTCCCCGGTAACCGGCGCAGGCAGGCGGCGAAACTCACCGAGGATGGCCTCGGCGCGCTGCCAGGCCAGGGCATGCTGGCTACTGCGCTGGCACCAGGCCTGGACGGCGCGATGGTCATCGTCGGTGGCTGCGCCCGACTGCAGTTGCACCAGCCAGTCGGCGGCCTCGCCGAGGATCAGGGGGTCGATAGGTGGCCTCATTCGTCCATGCTCAGGCAGGCGAGGAAGGCGGTGCGCATGTCGCGCTTGATGGTCACCAGCGAAACCTGCAGTTGTTCGGCGATTTGCGCGTAGGTCAGCCCGTCCAGTTGCGACAGCAGGAACACGTGGCGAACCCGCGCCGGCAACTCGCGCAGCATGGCATCGATGCGGTACAGCGTTTCGAGGATCATCCAGCGGGTTTCGGCCGACGGCACTTCTGGTTCGGGCAGATGCGCGATGGCCTGCAGATACGCCCGTTCGACATCCTGGCGACGCCAGCGGTCTATCACCAGGCCCTTGGCAATGTGCGTCAGCAATGCCCGAGGCTCACCGCCGAAATAGCTGTTGCCCTGACGGCTGAGCAGGCGCAGGAAGGTGTCATGGGCCAGATCAGCCGCATCGCAGGCATTACCCAGCCTGCGCCCCAGCCAGCCCTGCAGCCAGCCGTGGTGCTCGGTGTACAGCGTCTGAACGTGCAGGTTGAGGGTGGGGTCGGCGGGCGGCATGGGGCGCGGGTTTCCGGGAAATAGGTGCAATTAGGAATTGATCGCATTCTATGCCCCGGGTTGCAGAACTGGCAATGTACAAAAGTGCGGGTACAGGCCCTTACAATGCCTTGGCCAGAAACGCCGCCGTGCGGCTTTCCTTGCAGTTGGCCACCACTTGCGGCGTTCCGCTGACCACCACCTTGCCCCCGGCAGCCCCGGCACCTGGCCCAATATCGATCACCCAGTCACTCTGCGCCACCACCCGCATGTCATGTTCCACCACCACCACGCTGTGCCCAGCCTCGACCAAGCGGTTCAGTTGCAGCAGCAGCCGGTCGATGTCTTGCGGGTGCAGGCCATTGGTCGGCTCATCCAGCACGTACAGGGTCGCGCCCCGGGCCATGCGTTGCAGTTCGGTCGCCAGCTTGATGCGTTGCGCCTCACCCCCGGACAGCTCGGTGGCCGGCTGGCCCAGGCGCAGGTAACCCAGGCCGATGTCTTGCAGCACCTGCAGGCACCGCCGGGCCGGAGGCTGTTCGGCAAACACCTGCAGGGCCTGGTCGACGGTCAGTTGCAGCACTTGCGCAATGTTCATGCCTTGCCAACTGACCGCCAGGGTTTCGGGGTTGTAGCGCGCACCGTGGCAGGTCGGGCAGGGTGCGTACACGCTGGGCATGAACAGCAACTCGACGCTGACAAAACCCTCGCCTTCGCAATTGGCGCAGCGGCCCTTGGCCACGTTGAAGGAAAAGCGCCCGGCGTCAAAGCCCTGCGCCTTGGCTTGTTCGGTGGCGGCAAACAGCTTGCGTACATGGTCGAACAACCCGGTGTAGGTCGCCAGGGTGGAGCGCGGCGTGCGCCCGATCGGCTTCTGGTCTACCTGCACCAGGCGCTTGATAGCCTCGAGCCCGGCGCTGACATGGCCGCTGCTGGTCTGTTGCGGTTCGTCTTCCAGGCTCTGCTCCTCAGGCTCGTCGCCTTGTCCGGCATGGCCCAGGTGCGCGCCCACCAGCTCCAGCAGGGCCTGGCTGACCAGGCTCGACTTGCCCGAACCGGAAATACCCGTTACCGCCGTGAAGCAGCCCAGCGCAAATGCCGCGCTGAGGTTGTCGAGGTTGTTGCGGCTGATGCCTTCCAGCTTCAGCCAGCCACGGGGCTGGCGTGGCGCACGCGGGGCCTGGGCCTGGGCGCCGAACAGGTAGGCGCGGGTGCAGGACTGTTCGACCTTGGCCAGCCCCGCCGGGGGCCCGCTGTACAGGATGCTACCCCCGTGCTCGCCGGCGGCGGGGCCTACATCCACCAGCCAGTCGGCCCGGCGCATGGTGTCCAGGTCGTGCTCCACCACATACACCGAGTTGCCCGCCTGCTTCAGCCGTTGCAGTGCCTGGAACAGCGCTTCACTGTCGGCCGGGTGCAGGCCGGCCGAGGGTTCGTCGAGTACGTAGATCACGCCGAAAAGCTGCGAATTCAGCTGGGTGGCCAGGCGCAGGCGTTGCAGTTCGCCAGATGACAAGGTGGGCGTGCTGCGCTCCAGGGCCAGGTAGCCCAGGCCCAGTTCGAGCAGGGTGTCGATGCGCTCCAGCAGCTCATGGGCGATGCGCTGCGCGGCCAGGCGCTTTTCCAGGGTCAGCTGGCTTTGCTGTGGCTCCAGGTAGCCCGCTGCCGCGACCTTGCGCAGCACCTCGGCAAGCGCTTGCAGCGGCAACTGCGACAGCTCGGCGATGTCCAGCCCGGCAAAGGTCACGCCCAGCGCTTCACGCTTCAGGCGTTTGCCGTGGCACAGCGGGCAGGCGCTGGGGCGCATGTACCGGGCGACGCGCTTGCGCATCTGTGCACTTTGCGAATGCATGAAGGTATGCATGACATAGCGCCGGGCACCCGTGAAAGTGCCCTGGTAGCTGGGCTCCAGCTTGCGCTTGAGGGCCTGGCGGGTTTGCGCCGGGGTCAGGCCGGCATAGACAGGTGCGGTGGGCGTTTCTTCAGTGAACAGGATCCAGTCGCGCTGGGCCTGGGGCAGGTCGCGCCAGGGTATGTCCACGTCATACCCCAACGTGACCAGGATGTCGCGCAGGTTCTGCCCTTGCCAGGCCATTGGCCAGGCCGCGATCGCGCGTTCGCGGATGGTCAGTGACGGGTCGGGCACCATGGTCGCCTCGCTCACCTCATAGACGCGGCCCAGGCCGTGGCACTGCGGGCAGGCACCCTGCGGGGTGTTCGGCGAAAAGTCCTCGGCGTACAGCATGGCCTGGCCTGCCGGGTACTGCCCCGCGCGTGAATAGAGCATGCGGATGGAGCTGGACAATGTGGTCACGCTGCCTACCGAAGAACGGGCGCTTGGCGTGCCCCGTTGTTGCTGCAAGGCAACTGCCGGGGGCAAGCCTTCGATGGCATCCACATCCGGCACACCCACCTGGTCGATCAGGCGCCGCGCGTAGGGTGCCACCGATTCGAAATAGCGGCGCTGGGCTTCGGCGTACAGGGTGGAGAACGCCAGTGAGGATTTCCCCGAGCCGGACACCCCGGTGAACACCACCAGCGCATCGCGCGGAATATCCACGTCGATGTTTTTCAGGTTGTGCTCGCGGGCACCACGGACACGAACGAAACCGGTGGGGGGAGTGGAACGTGGCGGCATGGCGCTTTCCTTGGCGGTACGGGAAGCTCACGGTAGCAGCATAGTCGCTGACGTGGGTCAGGGTTTCGGTTCGCGGGTGCCAAGTACGTCGCGAATGTTGTCCACCACATTGCTGTCTTTGATCACATCGCTCAGCCAGCCTTCCAGCGGCATGTTGCCCCACTTGATGGCACGTTCTATCAGATACGGCACCGGGCTTTGCGGTTCAGTCTGTTTGAAAAACTGTGCGATGCCGGCCAGCATGCTGAAGGCTTCGTCCCGGGCGATCGAGTGGGCCGCCGGTTTGCACCCTCATCCAGGATCGGCTGCCGGGGTCACGACATAGGAAATCAGTTGCTATCTCATTGGGGTTTCTCGCCCATACACGCTTTGAGCCGGGCCAACGTAGCTGACTCTCCACCTGTCAACTCAATGCGAAACTCTGCAAACGCATGCTCGAGATC
Source organism: Pseudomonas sp. MB-090624 (assembly GCF_003205245.1). Classification (NCBI taxonomy): domain Bacteria; kingdom Pseudomonadati; phylum Pseudomonadota; class Gammaproteobacteria; order Pseudomonadales; family Pseudomonadaceae; genus Pseudomonas; species Pseudomonas sp. MB-090624. The sequence continues at coordinate 35,375 of NZ_QJRK01000052.1, forward strand.
AGCATACTGCTGCAAGCCTTCTTCAGTGAACAGGTAGTGACCCGGGATGTCGCGCCATTCCATGGCGCAGTGGATCAGCTGTTGCTCTGCCGCATGCAGCAGTGGCTCTAGCTCGACGCTCAATTTCATGGCGGCGGGGTCCTGTGCCTTCAGGCTGTCGATCAGCAGGCGAAGCTTGACCGACTCCTGTTTGAGTTTTTCGGTGTTCATGTTCAGCCCTAGTTGGAAAGGGTGCCTATCAATTTTGGAGTGCCCCATTCGCTACGATTAGGTGTGAGGTATTGCATTGCCGCACCGGTGGGTGAAATTGTGCCATTGGGCTCTGTGGTAGGAGCAACTTCACTCACAAAAACTTCGGTTTGCTGCAAGGCCGATCTGTCCAAAGGCGAACGCCCCGGCACGCCCGCCGCTCACCACCCCGCCACGCCGCCGTCGCCAGCCAGTACCTGACCCTGGGCGCGCAGCGCCTCGACCAGGAAAAAGGTCGCGCAGGGCGTTTCCACCAGGCCGGTACGCTGCGCATCAAGGCGATAGCGGTGGCCGATGAAGCAGCCGTGCCGCACCGACGTTGTCAGCAGCCCGGCTATCTGCCGGCAGGCCAGCTCGCACCAGGCATTACGCCCCGGCAGGCATTGCCATAGGCGCAGCAAGGCCACCGAGGCGATGGCGATGGCGCAGGGGTCGGCCTCGTCGGCGCCTGGGCGGCCGCTGGCGGCGGCCGCGCCCCAGCGCTGGGTCCAGTACTCGCAGGCCCGGCCTGCGGCCTCGGCGTATTCACCACCATAGCGACCTACGGCCTCGGCCAGCCCCAGCATCGCCCAGGCCTGCCCCCGTGCCCATTGGCCTGGTGCGGTACGCTGCCAGTTACCGCCTGGCAGCAACAGGGCCTGATTGGCCCAGGCGCCCGAGGGCTCGGACAAGCTGTTCAGGCAACGCTGCAGGTGTTGCCGTGCCAGGGCCCAATGGCCGGCGTCCGGGCTGGCATGCAACAGGGCGAGGGTCGGGGCCAGTGCGTCGATGTCCAAGGTCCTGGCGCCAGGCTCGCCAGCCCCCAGCCCTGTGCCCAGCCACCAACCGCCCAACTGCGGATCGTAGTCCGCGGCCAGTGCCGCGGCCGCCTGGGTGGCCAGGCCACGGGCCTGCTCATCGCACGACTGGCGCGCGGCAAGGCCGGCGCCGTACCAGAACACGAAGCTGCGGTTAACACTCGGTTCGCCAAGCTGTGCGGCCAGCCGGGCGCTCCAGGTCCGTGCTTCGGCCACATCCACCGCGTCGCCACTGGCCTGGGCGCGCCGCCACCAAAGCGCGGCCCAGAAGCCGCCCAGCCAGGAGCCGCGGCGCGACAGTTTCCAGGGCGAGTCCCGATCGACGCGGTACAACGGGAAATGGCCATCGCACTGCTGCGAGATGCGCGGCAGGGGCGCCAGCAGGGCTTCGATGATCGCCTCGCGTTTACGCTGTTCCGGCATCGGCGCAGCCCTCCGACACCTGCCGCGCCCGGTACAGGCTGCGGCATAGCCCGGCGCCCAGGCACAAGGCGATCATCAGCAGTGTCCAGCCCGCAGTGAAGCCGCCGGGCTGGCGCAGCAGTACGGCAAACAGCGGTGGGCCCAGTGCGATACCGCCGAAGAACCCCAGCGACAGCAGCCCGGCGCTACCGGCAACCCCGCCGAAGCGGGGTTCGCGCAGCAGCATGCTCATGGCCACCGCGTTGCTGGCGACCAGGCTCAGGCCCATTCCGACCACCGCCGCCCACAGGGGCCAGTGGCGCGCGGGCGTGGCCAGTTGCATCAACACGATCGTCGCCAGGGCGAACAGGAACAGGCCGCCCAGCAACACGGTTTCATCCCTGAAAGCCGCGCCCAACGGCGTGAGCAGCAGCCGTGAAAGCACACCGGTGACGCCGAACGCACTGATCATCAGGCCGATGCTCGCGGGCGTCACACCGAGGCTGCTGGCATGCACGCCAAAAAAGGTGATGAAGGCCGACAGGCACAGCCCGGCGCAGCCCTGGATGGCCATCAGCCGCAGCAGCCAGCCGTTGGGCCGCTGTACGCGTACGGGCGGTCGATGCGCCTGGGGCGCCGGGGCGATCTGCCGAGCGACCAGCAGCGCCAGCAGCAGCGCCAATGGCGCCCAGCAGCCCAGCGCCATGCGCCAGCCCAGGGCCTGGCTGAGCACCGGCAGGGCCAGGCCGGCGAGCAGCGCCGAGGCCTGCACCCCGGCCTGCTTGATGCCTACCAGGCTGGCGCGCGGTGCGTCCACCGCCTGGGCGATGGCCTGGTTGGTAGCCGGGTTGGCCAGCGCCTGGGCCACGCCGCAGAAGGCCAGGGCGATCACCAGCCCGACGAAGCCCGGCAGCACCAGCACCAGGCTGAAGGACAGTGCCACCAGCATGAACAGCGCCTGCAAGCCACGGCGCGAGCCAATGCGCTGTACCAGCGCCCCGGCCCATGGCGAGAGCAGCGCCGCCAGGCCGAATGCGCTGGTGGTCAGCCAGCCCAGTTGCTCACGGTCCAGCCCCAGCGCTTGAATCAGTTGCGGGCCGAGTACACCCAGCGCGTAGAACACCATCATCGGCAGGCCCATGGCGCAGGTGAGCAGGGCGGCCAGCGGAACATGCCGCTTCATGGGGCCTCCTTGGCAGGCGAAGGAACGGAAGGGGTCAGCACGTCGAAGGCGCGGCCGGGGCGCGTGGCCTGGAGCAGGTCGCGCCCCAGGGTGCTGATCAGCGCGTCGTCGGTGCCGTCGAGAATGTGCGTGGTGCGGGCGCCGCGGTAGATGCCCGACAGCGGCGACAGCTCGCTCAGGCCCTCGGCGCCCATTATCTGGATCGCCGAATCCACGGCCAGCGACAGCGCATCGGAGGCCGCCAGCTTGGCCAGGTTGACTTCGATGGCGCTGGCCTGGCCGCGATCGAAGGTGGCCGCTGCCTCGCGCAGCAGGCCCCGGGCCGCGGCGATCTCGCGGTAACAGCGGTATACCCGGGCACGTACCAGTTGCTTGTCGGCGAGCCGTGCCTGCGCGCCGCGGGCCGAGTGCACCCGCGCGCACAGATCGTCGAAGCAGCGCCGGGCCAGGCCCAGCCAGTGGGCGGCGCGCAACAGGCGGCCCAGGCCCAGGCGTTGCTGCATCAGCATCAGGCCCTGGCCTGGCGCGCCCAGCACCTGGTCAGGCTCCACCCGCACCGCCTCCAGGTGCAGCTCCCCCTGGCCCTGCTGACGACCTAGCAGCGCCAGTGCCCGCACAAAACGAAAGCCTGGGCTGTTGCAGGGCACCACCAGCATCGACAGGCCGGTCTGCAACGGGCCCTCGTCGGTGCGGGCGATGACGGTGGCGAAATCTGCCCGCTCGGCACGGCAGATGAACCACTTGCGCGCCGTCAGCCGCCAGTGGTCGCCTTGCCATTGGGCGCGGCTGTTCAGGGTGCCCGGGATCGAGCCGATGCTGTCGGGCTCGGACATGGCATAGCAGGGCACTTGCTCGCCGCGCACCAGCGGCAGGTACACGCGCTCGCGCAGGCTTGGGTTGGCGTGGCGTGCCAGCATGTGGCAGTCCAGCGTGGCGTCGCAGCCGAGAATCGCCGGCGCGAACTCGCTGCGGCCTTCTTCGGCGGCCACCTCCAGGTAGTCGGTCAGGCGCGCGAGGCGACCGCCGTCGGCCACGGGGTAGAAATTGCCGAATACCCCGGCGGCCTTGGCCTGCGCCTGCAGTTCGGCGCTCAGCCGCGCTGCCGCCGCGTCGCAGCGGCCCAGCTCGGCCTCACGGGGCAAAATCTGCCGCTCGACGAAGTGGCGTACCCGTTGCGCCAGTTCAATGACGTGCTCGTTGGCCATGGCTCAGCCCACCTGCCGCACGGGCTCGCCCAGCCCGGCTGCGTCGGCGGCCAAGGCACGCTTGTCGACCTTGCCGGCCGGTGTCAGTGGCAGGTGGCGATAAAAGCGCAGGTATTCCGGCAGCTTGTTCACTTCCAGCCCCTGTTCGCGCAGGAACCCGGTGATGTCCTGCAGGGCGAAGCGCGGGGCGCCGTCGCGCAGGGTCACGCACAGGCATACGCGCTGGCCCAGGTCCGGGTCGGGCACCGGCACGCAGGCCACGCTCACCACGTCCGGGTGGGCCATGGCCAGGCCTTCGATCTGCACCGGGCTGATGTTGGCGCCGCCGCGGATGATGATGTCCTTCTTGCGCCCGGCGAGCTTGAGGTAGCCGGCCGCGTCGATGAACCCCAGATCGCCGGTGCGCACCCAACCCTCGGCGTCGCGATAGCGCTCGTCCAGCTCAGGCGCATTGACGTACTGCATCGGGCTCAGCGGGCCGCGTGCCGTGATTTCACCCACGCTGCCTTGGGGCACTTCGCGGCCCAGGTCGTCGACGATACGTATCTCGCAGACCGCCGGGTTGGGCTTGCCCACGCTGCCCAGCACCGCTTCCAGCGGGTCGTCCAGGGTGTTGTGGCAGTTCACCCCGTCGGCCGAGCCATACAGGCTGATGAAACCGCAGCCGAACGCTTCGCTGCAGCGCAGCACGGTGGCCTGGTCGATCACCGAACCGCCGCAGATCAGCCCGCGCAGGCTGGAGGTGTCGATCTGCGCCAGGGCCGGGTCGGCGGCGATGCGTTGCAGCATGGTCGGCACGCCAAGGATGAAGGTTGGGCGCAGGCGCGCGATGGCCTTGATCGCCTCGCCCACCTCGAAGCGCGGCAGTACCACCAGCGAGCCGCCCAGCCAGCTGAGCACGCCGAAGGTGGCGGTAGAGCCGAACGAGGACCCCAGCGGGACCAGGTACAGGCCGCGGAATTCGGCGCCGTCGTCGCTGATGCGCTGCAGGAAGCGCCCCCGTCCACCGATCAGTGCGTTGTGCGAATACGCCACCAGCTTGGGCTCGGATTCGGTACCGGAAGACACCAGCAGGCGTACTGGCGAGTCCGGGCATACCCGCGGCAGGCTGGTGCTGTCGATCGGCGCATGCTCGAACAGGGCGTCGAGGGTCGACCAGCCTGCACGCGGTGCGCCGTCTACGATCAGCACGCGCAACGAGAGCAGGGTTGGGCGTAGCGACTCGATGACCTCGCACAGGTCGATGTCGGCATACGTGGCCGGTACGATGACCGCCCGGGCATCGCAGCGGCGCACCAGCGCCTGGATGTCGAGCTTGCCGCGCCCCGGCGGGAAGGGTGCGACGATGGCGCCCAGGGCCGCCACCGCCAGGTCGATGGCGCAGCAGCGCCAGCTGTTGCTCAGTTGGTAGGCCACCACGTCGCCGGCAACGATGCCCGACTGGCGCAGGCTGCCGGCCAGGCGCAGGGCTGCGCCCAGCAGTTCGGCATAGCTGACGTCGCCCTCGGGGGACAGCACCGCCGGTTTGGCCGGCGTTTCCCGGGCGCGTTCGCGGAACAGGTCGAACACGTCGCGATTAGGGTAGCTGCCGTCTTCGCGCCAGCGGCGACGGGCAGCCTGGGGTACCAGGTCGATGATGCCGGCAGTGTTCATGTGAAACTCCAGGGTGATTGAACGGATCGGTAGGCGCGCTGACCGAAGCAGTCGGCCAGGCGCGGGTCGTTGGCCAGGCACGCCAGGTCCTGATGCACCTGGCTGGCGGCAATGCCAGCCTGCTGGCAGCGCGTCTGCCAGTGCCGGGCGTCGGCGCTGGCCAGGCGCCGGGGCAGCTCTGCGGGGGTGCAGGTGCCGCCCAGCAGTTGCCCCAGCGCTTGCCACTGCTGGCGTGTCTGGCAGTCCAGTGCGAGCAGGCCGTCGCCGGTCTCGAACACCCCTTGCAGCAGGCTGGGCGGGGTGCTGTTGCAGGGGGTGGCCAGCAGCAGGTCGGCGGCGCCCAGCAGCGAGCTGTGTACCTGGTTGCCGCGCCCGTGCAGGCTGCGGTCGAGCAGCGCGGCGCAGATGCCTTGCGCGCTGATCACACCACCCAGAACATCGAGCGCGGTGAACAGCGTGCCGCCACGTGTGCCACTGGCGCGGGCGATGCGCTCGGCGACGCCGGACCACGCCTGCACGGTGAAGTCGGTGCCGGGCGCCGATACCGGGGCATCGCCCCAGCCCCCGGCGTAGGCATGCACCAGGCTCGGCTGGGCAAGCTGCAGGTCGGCGGCATCCAGACCCAGCTCGGCGGCCTTGCCGGGGGCCCAGTTGTGCAGGAACACGTCGGCGTCGGCGCACAGGGCGTGGATCTCGGCGCGACCTGCAGCGGACTTGATATCCACTTCGCGTACCGTCTTCAGGTGATTGAGCGCGTCGAAGCGCACCGAGCAGCCATCGGCGCAGGGCGGCATGTGCCGCAGGGGGTCGCCGCCTGGCGGCTCCAGGCGGATCACCTCGGCACCTAGCAGGGCCAGCAGGTGCCCGGCCAGCGGCCCCTGGATACGGCGGCATGACTCCAGCACGCGCAGGCCTTGCAGCGGTAGCGCGGCTGGGCGCGGGGCTGGTCGCAGCGGTGCCTGCGGGCCGGGTGTCAGCCGCCAGGGGGTGTGCAGGCTGGCCGGGTAGTCGGCATCGGCCTGGCGCTGCGCCGGGCTGCGCAGTATCACCAGCGCTACCCCGCTGGCCCGCGCCTGCTGCCGGATCTGCGCCAGCGGCAGGCGCGCCAGTGCGTCCAGGCATTCGGCCGGCATCGGCGCCACGGCCTTGGCATAGCGCAGCAGAAAGTGCTGCCAGGCTTTGCCGGCCAGGCTGTCGGGCAAGCCGAGGGCGTGCCAGAAGTGGCGCCAGGGCTGGCTGTCGAGGGTTTCCAGTTCGAAGGCCGTGCCTTCCAGGGAAACGAACGGCGGGCGGGCAAGGGCGTCGTCTTGCCCCGGCAGCAGCCGTTCGGCGTCTTCCGGTGCGGTTGCGCCAGCCAGGTACTGGCCGATACTCAGCAGGCCGCCGCGCAGCGGGTCCAGGCTTACCTGGGTGAACTGCCCGCCGCGCAGTTGGCCGACGGCAGCAGCCAGGCTGGCCTGCCAGGCGAGGGCGGCGTTGAGGGCGGCCAGGTAATCCACGCCCAGTGCTTGCGGGCGCCCGCTGGCACGGCCGTGCACCGACATCAGGCCGCAGGCCGCTTGCTGTATGAACTCGCTGGTGCTCTCCAGGGGCAGACCTGGCGGTGCAACGAACCGCATGTGAACGGGGTGCAGATCAGGGTGGGCCAACTGCAGCGCGGCCCCTTCGGCCAGGCCGTCGAGGGCACGCAGGCCAAGGCACTGGCCGTGGTGTTGCAGGGCGCGGCTCAGGCCCTGCCAGCCGGGCAGGGAGGGGCCGCTGCGCCAGCCGAGGCTGGCGTCATCTAGCATACGGGACATGGCGGATCTCGCGGACAGGTTACGGGCGAGCAGGCTTCGCGGGCGGGCCCGCGAAGCGGTGAGCGGTGGGTCAGCCGCCGGCCACGGCGGGCAGTACGGTCAGCTGGTCACCGGGGCGGATAGGCGTGGCCAGGCCGTCGGCGAAGCGGATGTCGTCGTCGTTGACGTAGATGTTGACGAAACGGTGCACCTGGTCGTCTTTCACCAAGCGGGCCTTGATGCCGGGGTAGCGGCTGTCCAGGTGCTCGATGATGTGGCGCACGGTATCGCCCTGGGCCTGGACCTGCTTCTGGCCGTCGGTGAGTGGGCGCAGCAGGGTGGGGACGATCACGGAAACCGACATGCTTTTCTCCTTGTGGTACACGTTGTGCCGGGGGTGCCGGCAAGGGTCAGGGCTGGACGCACAGGGGCTCTTCGAACACCCGTCCGTCGATGATGCGAAAGCTGCGCGCGGCGTGCCGCACCTCGCCCCAGGTCGAGACGATCAGGTAATGCACCTGGGGGTCGCTGGCCAGGGCGATATCCTCGCGGCTTGGCCAGGCTTCGCTGGCGGTGTGCGAGTGGTAGATCACCCGGCAGTCTTCGTCGCGCTGATCCAGCTCACGCCAGACCTGCAACTGCTCGCGCGGATCGAAGCTGAACCAGGTGGGGCTGGCGGCCTGGTTGCGCATCGGTACCACCCTGTGTGCAAGCGGCTCGCCGCTGGCGGCGGCAATCAGCCCACAGGCCTCGATGGGATGCGCGGCCTGGGCCAGGTGCCTTACCTGTTCCAGGGCCTGAGCGGTGATGCGCAGAACCATGCGGGCGCCCTCAATAGCTCGGCAGGGCCGGTTCCACTTCGCGCACCCACGCCAGCACGCCGCCTTGCAGGTCACGCACCCTGCCGTGGCCGAGCCGTTGCAGGTCGCCGGCCACGGCTCTGGAGCGCATGCCCGACTTGCAGGTGATCACCAGGTCGGTGTCGTGGCCGTAGCGCTCGACGATCTGCGTCGCCACCTGCGCAGACTTGGGCATGAGCACCGCGCCGTCGATGCGCACGATGTCCCATTCGGTCGGCTCGCGCACGTCGATGATCACCGGCGCGCGTCCGGCATCCTGCAGCGACTTGAGCTGCACCGCGCTGATCTGCGGCACGGGCGCTGCATCACTGGCAGCGGGGCGGTCCAGCCCGCACAACGCCTGGTAGTCGCCCAGGGCGGTGACCGGCTGGCGCTGCGGCAAACGGCGCAAGGGCAGCTCGCGGTAGCTCATCTGCAACGCGTCGTAGACCATCAGGCGGCCCAGCAGTGGCTCGCCGATGCCGGTCAGCAGCTTGATCGCTTCGGTAGCCATGATCGAGGCGATGACCGCGCACAGCACCCCCAGCACGCCACCTTCGGCGCAGGAGGGCGCCAGCTCCGGCGGCGGTGGCTCCGGGTAGAGGTCGCGGTAGTTCAGGCCGCGACCGCCCGGGGCATTCTCCCAGAACACCGACGCCTGGCCTTCGAAGCGGAAGATCGAGCCCCATACGTAGGGCTTGTCGGCCAGGATGCAGGCGTCGTTGACCAGGTAGCGGGTGGCGAAGTTGTCGGTGCCGTCGAGGATCAGGTCGTAGCCGCTGAACAGCTCCACGGCCATGTCCGCCTCCAGGCGTTCGGTATGGGTGTGCACCTTGACCAGGGGGTTGAGGCGGGCGATGGCCTGGCGAGCGCTCTCGGCCTTGAGCTCGCCGAGGGTGTCGACGCTGTGAATCACCTGGCGTTGCAGGTTGGACTCGTCGACCCGGTCGAAGTCGATCACGCCCAGGGTGCCGATGCCGGCTGCGGCGAGGTAGAGCAGGGTCGGCGAGCCCAGCCCGCCGGCGCCGATCACCAGCACCCTGGCGTTCTTCAGGCGGCGCTGGCCGAGTACGCCGATGTCGGGAATCAACAGGTGACGGCTGTAGCGGTTCACTTCTTCGCGGCTGAGCTCGGCTGCGGGCTCGACCAGAGGCGGTAAGGTCATATCGCTTTCTTCCATTCAGTAGATACGAACTGGAACCATTTTCAATTGTGTGGGCCGCCGGTTCAATCCGCCGAGCGGCCCGATTCGTATGGCAAAGCGCGGTAAAACTATGGGTTTTGTCGGCGGGGCGGTGGCAGGGCGCAAAGGGGCTGCGTGGCAGCCCCCGTGGCTCAGGACTGGAACGTGGCCAAGTCCTCGCAGACGCTGGCGAAGGCGCTCAGAAAGCGTTCGGCTTCCTCGCGCGTGAGCACCAGCGGCGGCTGGATACGCATCACCCGGTTGTTGTTGGCGGTAACGAAGGTGAGCACACCATGTTCCTCGGACAGCTTGGTCATGAAGCGCAGCACGAACATGTCTTCCAGGTTCTGCTCCAATGCCTGGGCGGCGGCCTCCAGGTGCGCGCGGGCAGCGCCCGACAGCATGCGGTAGGTGGCCATGGCCTGGCCCGGTATGCGCCCCGCCAGTTCCTTGACCAACGCCTGCACGCCGCCGCGCATGTCCTGGTGAAACTCGATCGCCAGCATCAGCCCGCGGCCGCGCACCGCCACCAGAAACGGGTAGCGGTCCACCAGGCGCTGCAAGCCGGCCTGCAGAAACGCCCCCACTTCGGCGGCATTGGCACACAGGCCGTCCTGCTCCAGCACATCCAGCGCCGCCAGGGCTGCGGCGGCAGCGAAGTTACCGCCACCGAAGGTCGAGGTGTGCAGGGCGAAGCTGTCGATATCGCCATAGGCACGTTCCCACACGGCGTCGCGGGACAACGTGGCACCGATTGGCACCAGGCCGCCGGACAGCGACTTGGAAAGCACCATGATGTCTGGCGCGGTATTGTCCCACTCACAGGCGAACAGCTTGCCCGTGCGGCCCAGGCCGGTCTGGATCTCGTCGAGTATCCACAGGCAGTCGAACTCATCGCACAGCGCACGAACCCCAGCCAGGTAGCCGGGCGGTGGCAGGATCACGCCGCCTTCGCCCTGGATCGGCTCGACGATGAAGGCAGCCACGTCGCCTTGCTCCAGGCGCCTGCGCAACGCGTGCAGGTCGCCGAAGGGCAGGCTGTCGCAGCGCGGCAGCAGGGGCTCGAAGGGGGTGCGGTGCTTGGCCCGGCCGGTCACCGACAGTGCGCCCAGGGTCTTGCCGTGGTAGCCGTTGTCGCAGTAGACCACGCTGCGCTTGTCGCTGGCGGCCAGGGCCAGTTTCAGTGCCGCCTCTACCGCCTCGGTTCCGGAGTTGCTGAAGAACACCCGGTTCAGCCCACCGGGCGCCAGTGCCGCCAGGCGCTGGGCCAGCAGGCTGGCGTGCAATGGCGCCGAGAGGTACTGGATGAAGGTGGGAAATTGCGCTTGCAGGTAGCCTTGCAAGGCCTGGCTGATGGCCGGGTGATTGTGGCCGGTGTTGAGGCAGCCGTAGCCGGCGACGAAGTCGAGAAAGCGCCGGCCGTCCAGGTCGGTGAGCCAGCAGCCCTGGCCCTGGCTGAACACCCGCTCGATGTGGTTGAACCGGTAGAACTCGCGCAGCACCGGGTTGATGTGCTCGGCAAAGCTGTTGAGCACTTCGCGGCGCAAGGCCAGGGGCTCGTCGGTCGCGTCGCTGGCGCGTAGCGCACGGCGCGGGTGGTGGTGGCGGTGCAGGCGGTCGAAGGCCTCGCTGGCGAGCACTTCGCCGTCATGGCTCATGGGCGAAGGGCTGAAGCCGTGACGCTCGGCGATGCGGCCGATCTCCAGCACCTTGTGCACCGGCAACTCACGGCCCAGGGAGAATGGCTCGGCGCGGCCCTCCAGCGCCAGGATCATGGTTTCGGCCAGGCAGCCATTGAGGCTGCGCTTGGGCTCCAGGCCCAGGCTGCGCAGCCCCAGGTGCACGGCGGGGCTGGCGGAGACCAGGCCGGCGTCCACCAGCAGGATGTCGCGGCGCTGGTGGGGCACGTCCATCACGTCCTTGGGCAAGGCGGCATCCAGCACCACCGAGCCTGGCAGCAGCCGGCGTGGGTCGATCAGGCCGCCGCTGGACGTCGCGGCTACATAGAAGCGCACCTGGGCGTAACAGTCTTCAAGGTTGTCATGCAGGGTGACCTGGGCGTGGTACTGGCTGGGCAGGTAGTCCAGGTGCGCCTGGGCCTGCTGGGCGTTGCCCCGGTGCACCAGGCGCAGCCGGCAGCCCTGTTCGGCCAGCAACCGCGCCACGGCCAGGGCGATCGACCCCGGGTAGCCGAGTACCGCCACCTCGGCGTCCGCTGCGGCGATGCCCAGCAGGCGCAGGCTGTCCATCAGGTTGGCGTAGGCGGCGAAGGCGGTCAGCGAGTTGCCGGTGGTAACGGCCACCTCGGCCTGCTGCATGGTCGCCACGCCGCGGTTGCCGACGATCGCGGTAAAGCCGCCCAGGCCCACCAGTTCGGCGCCTTCGGCCTTGAGCGCGGCCACGCCCTGCAGCACCCGTTCGGCAATCGCGCGCGGCTGGCGCAGCATCTGCTCGGCGGTCAGCGGCATGAACTGCAGCATTCCCGAGCACTCGGCGCCACAGGCGCTGACGATGCGCCCGAAATCGATGAACGGCACCAGGTTGCGCTGCTGCCAGCGCTCGGCCTGGTAACCCCAGGCCTGTTCTTCCAGGGTGCGGTCGAGCATGTCCACCAGCTTGACCTGATGCAGCAGGCCAGTGGAGGTGGGGTGGGCAATGAATCCGAATTTCATCAGCAGTTTTCCATGTTCAGGCGGCTCCAGGCGGTTTCCGAGACCAGGCTCAAGCCATCGCCCTCGGAGTTGTGGCCCAGCCATACGTCGAAGAAGTTCAGGCGCCCCGGCGCAGTCAGCGCCTGGCGCAGGGTGTCGGGGCAGAACTGCAGCAGCCGGGCGCGGCAGACACGCAGCGGGCCGAACGCGCGCTCTTCCCACAGCGGCCCCTCGGCCAGCGGCACGTTGACCTGGCTGGCGCCGTGGCAGGCATAGCGTTTGTCCAGGTAGGTCTGGATCATCGACAGCACGCCGTTGGCCAGGTACATCACCGTGACGTTGCGCTGGCCGGCATCGGCGCTGCTGGCCAGGCTCATCGCCAGGCGCTGCTCGATGTCCGGCACCAGGGCGCGGGCACCGTCGCCAATGAACGCCAGCACATGGCGCTCGTCGTTCAGGGCTATGTAGGGCAGCGACATCAGCGCATCGCCCATCAGCGCCCGGCCGTACCAACCGGAGAAGCCGGCGTCGGTACGGGGCAGGTTACGCAGGGCCGACAGGCTGCAACGGCCCACGTCGTAGACACCGGTGTAGCGGTAGCCATCGCGCTCGATCAGCTCGCCAAGCAACTGGCCGAGGCGATGAAAGAAGTAGTTCGGCGTCATCGGCAGGGTTTCGATCTGGTCGCTGGGCAGCACTTCGCGGGTGCGCTGCAACCTTTGCAGCCGCTCTCGGCGGGTGCGCAGCAGCGCGGCCGGTACGGCCAGGCGCGGCTCCAGGTAGTCGAGCACCCTGTTCAGGGCCAGCGGCACTGGCAGCTCGCAAAACGGCGCGATATGGCCGGGCTGGTGGTTGACCTGGGCAATGTGGAACAGCCTGGGCAGGCGACCTTCCGAGTAGGGCGTGGCGGACTGGTCGATCTTGCTTTTGACGAACATCAGCCAGGGTTTGCCCGGCTCGTTGTCGGTGCCTTCGAGAAACGCGTGCACGCGGCGGCTGAATCCGTACATCGACAGCGGCCCGAGGTAATTGGGCACCGGCTCCTGGTCCTGATAGGCGCATACGCTACCGGGTGCGACAATGCTGTCGGCCAGCGCGATGCCAGCGCGGCGCGCCAGTTCGACCACCCGCTGGCGCTCGTCGGCAGCCAGCCGCCCGCATTGCCAGAGCAGGCGTGACGGCGTGTGGTTGATCACCTCCAGCAACTGCTCCAGCGCCGCCAATTCCGGTGCCGTAAGCGCCTGCTGCGTGGCTGTGGCGGGCATGGGCGGGGGCGGGCCTTCCAGCTGCGCGCGGGATTCGAGCACCGCCTGGGTGGCGAACAGGAAAGTCGGCGCCGGGCGTTGGTCAAGGGCAGCGAAGGCCTGTTCGACACAGGCCGCGGCTTCATCCGGGCGGCGCACGAAGCGCTGCCACAGGCCGCGGGCGGCGATGACCTGATGGCCATCGTTGTCGGCGTCCAGGGTGCCCTGGAAGGCGAACCAGACCGACTCCGGCGAGTCGGCGCAGACCACCAGGCCCGGCGCACCGGCGCGCTTGAGGTTGGCCAGGGTGCCGCGCATCTCGTCAAGCATGCCCGAGGTCATCACGATCACGTAGGCCCGTTGGTACAGCTGCCAGCCGGCCAGGGCGCTGACGGCCAGGGCGTGCTCGTTGCAGGCGCTGTGGAAACCGCAGGCGGTTGGCCGCAGCAGCTCGCCCAGCGAGTCGAGCAGGCCGGCGACCATGGAGCCGGTGAAGAAATGGCAATCCCAGGCCTGGCCCCAGCGTTGGGTCATGCGCTGCTGGATGTCGCGGGCCAGGCTCACCGGCTCAGCCGATTGCAGGGTGGTGCGTGCCAGCAAGCGGTTGCAGTAGGCGTGCTCGAGGTGGTCGACGAACAGGCGCAGCAGGTCGGCGCGGCGCAGCGCGCGGTCTTCGTGGGGCACGCGCAGCAGGCGGTTGCCGCCCAGGCGGGTCAGCCAGTGCTGCAGGTGCTGCGCATGGCACAGCAGCACGGCGCTGCTGGGCGAGCGGCGGGCTTCGGGCTGGGTGTCGAGCAGGGCGCCCAAGGGGTCGTGCTCGGGTTGCGCTTGCAGGTCACGGGTATCCAGCAGCACGTGGTCGCAGGGGCAGGCGGTGGCCAGCGCCGCCTGGGCCTGGGCAAGGTCGTCGAAGGCCAGCAGTTCCAGGGCCAGCGCACCTGGCTTGGCCTGTTGGCGCAGGTAGGCTTCGGCCTGGCCGGCGACCTGGCGGTACAGGCTCTGCAACTGGGCGTCGGGCCAATGCTGGCTGGCGTGCGGGGTCTCATGCCCCAGCCAGTGGTTGAGCCGGTCGAGCACGGCGCTGACGTCGGCCCGTAGCGCCGGATCGCGGCTGATCAGGCAGATGCCGTAGCGGTGTGGCTTCATGGTTTGCCCTCAAGGGTGATGGAAGCGGTGCCTGGGGCGGCGTCGCCGGGGGTGCGCAACAGGGCGTCGGTGCTGCGGGCGATGCTGTGGCGCACCCGCCACGCCAGTACCAGCGCCAGCGCCAGGCCAGCGCCCAGGCTGGCCAACAGGCCGCCATAGCCCAGGCGGTCGAGCAGCAGGCCGGCGAGCACCGGTGCAGCCAGACGGGTGACCACGAACAGGCTCGACTGCAGGCCATAGTCGCTGGCGCTGCGTTGCTGGCGGCTGAAGAACAGGGTCAGGCCGAACATCAGCGCCGACACCGCCCCCATGGCCAAGGCCAGCAGTAATGCACCGGCGATCAGCCAGGGCTGGCCCAGCCGCAGCCACACCGCCAGGCCCAGCACCCCCAAGGCCAGCAGCGCCGCCAGCAGGTACAGGACAATCGCCCGTGCTGTGCCCAGCAGCGGAATCAGGCGCCCGCCCACCAGGCTGGCAAATGCGCCCAGCGTGCCCCCGGCAATGCCCACCAGCCAGGCCACCTGCTCCAGGGCCATGCCCTGGTCGAGCAGCAGGGGTTTAAGGTACAGCCAGGCCGCCCCGATGAACGGGAAGGCGCTGAGCAGCAACCAAGTCCACTGGCGTGCCGCCGGCTGGCCGAAAAAGCCGGCCCAATCGGCCACCAGGCCCGGTGCCATGGCTGCCGGTGTGGGCACGCTCGGCAGGCGCCTGGCTACGAGCAGCAGCGCCAGCACCCCCAGTGCCAATGCCGCGCCCATGATCACGAACGGCGCCTGCCAGCCCAGGCGCGACTGCACCAGCAACATCGCGCCGCCGCCCACGATCGCACCCACGAACAAGGCCGCGGCGCGGATGCTGCCGGCACGCACCTGTTCGTGGCGCGGCAGCCATTGCACCGCCAGGGCATTGAGTGGGATGTCCATCCAGGTGGCGACGATGCTGATGGCGAAGGTCATGGCGAACAGCGCCAGGCGCTGTTCGATGAGGTTGTCGCGGGCGATCAGCGCGTACAGCACGATCAGCACGCCACCGAGCAACGCCAGCCAGCGCGGCAACGGCGAGCGCCCCAGGCGCACCCGTTGCACCGGCACGGCCATGAGGAACTTGAACACCGCCGGCAGCCCGGCCAGCTGGAACAGACCGATCTCGGTCCCGCTCCAGCCGTATTGGCGCATGACCAGCGGCAGGCCGAACATCAGGTAGATGCTCGGCACGGCCAAGGCCAGGTTGAGCCAGCCGAACAGCAGTTGCAGGGCGATGACAGGGGGGCGGGTCATGGTGTCACTCCTTGGCCTTGCGGGCGATGACTGCCGTTACCGGCGTTAGTGGGTAGCGCACGCCATCGACCTGCTCTACACCACGCCAGCCGCTGTCGCGCAGCAGCTGCGCCAGCTCGCCCTCGGCCAGTACGTGGCGGCCTTGCAGGCGCATGTGCAGGTAGTAGGGCAGCACCTGGGCCGCGACCTGACGGGCCTGGGGCACTTCAGCCTGGCAGCACACCAGCAGGCCACCGGGCGCGAGCGCCGCGTGCAGGCGCTGCAAGGTGGCCGGCAGGTCGTCGACGAAGTGCAGCACCGACGAGCACCAGATCAGGTCGTAGCCGCTGCCGATGTCGTCGCTGTTCAGGTCTGCGCCGCGCGCGCTCAGCCGGGCGCCCAGGCCGGCGGCGGCGATATTGTCGGCGGCCACCTGTGCCGTCTCGGGGTATTCGAGGACCACGCCGCTGAGCGCCGGCAGTTGCCGGGCCAGGGCGATGGCCACCAGGCCCGGCCCGCCGCCGAGGTCGAGCAGGCGTTGCAGGCGTGGGTACTCCGGCAGGCTGGCCAGCAAGGCACAGGCGCTGTCGCAGGTGACCGCTCGTTGTTCCTGGGCGATCTGCAAGCGCGCGGCATTGGCCCACCCCCGGTCGAGCTGGGCGGTACTCGGCACCTGGCGCGGCATGCCCGTGCGCAGGTAGCCGTCCAGTTGTGCGCCGGTTTCCCGCAGCACGCGGTGGCGGAACATCAAGGCATCGCCGCAGTACTGGGCCGCGCCGCTGCGCAGGTGGCGGTCGGCCAGCGGGCTATTGCGGTAGCGCGCCGGGCGCTGAGCATGGCGTTCGAGCAGGTCCAGGCTCCACAGCAGTTCCAGGAAGTAGTCGGCGCTCTCGGCTTGCCAGTCCAGGGCCTGCGCCACCTGGGCGGGGGCGAGGTATTGCTGCAGGTGATCGAACAGGCCGTGTGCCAGCGCCAGTTGCAAGGCGTCGGCCGCCAGCCCTCCCAGTTGCAGGTCCCAACAGGCTTGCAAGGGGTGGGT